>CAITBU010000045.1 GCA_903890595.1 uncultured Holophagaceae bacterium
AGCGGGACTATGCCCGGAAGGTGATCCTCAAGGGCAAGGCCTCCAAGGACACCTCGGTGCGCGACATCATGAGCGACAAGCTCAGCTGCGTGACGCTGGCCCAGACCGTGGAAGAGTGCATGGCCCTCATGACGGACAAGCGGGTGCGTCACCTCCCGGTGATTGCCGCCGACCAGACCCTCATCGGCATCCTGTCCATCGGCGACCTGGTCAAAGAGGTCATCTCCCACCAGAAGTTCACCATCGACCAGCTCGTGAGCTACATCCAGAACTGACGCCACCCGGCGGGAGTTTTTCTTGCAGTTGATCACTTGGAACCAGCCGAAGCCTTCCGCCAGGCGGCGATGAGCTCGCTCTCCCGCTGGGGGGTGGGGCCGTCCAGCTTGGTGCGGCCCTTCTCGGCCTTCTCCTGGGTCTTGAACCAGGCGAGGGTGTCCCGCACGGTGTCGGCGGCGGGGCGGAAGCGCAGGCCCGCCTTCACGGCCCGGTCGTTGCGCCAGGTGTGGAAGCCCTTGGTCTCGCCCACGAAGGGCGCCCAGATGGGGAACTCCAGGTCCTTCTGGGTGAGGAGGAAGTCCGTGGGGATCCACACCGGCTTGCTGGTGGGGCTCCCCGCCTTCAGGCAGGCCTCCACCACGGAGCCCCAGGCCAGACGCTTCTCGGGGCCGCAGGCGTTGAAGACCCCCAGCGTGCCCTGCTCCACCATGAGCACGAGCCAGGCTGCCAGGTCCCGCACATCGATGATCTCCAGGGGATCGCTGGGGGCACCGGGCACCGCCACCTCGCCGCCCCGGTCGAAGCGGGCGGGCCAGTAGGTGAAGCGGCCTGAGGGATCGTCCGGCCCCACGATGTAGCCCGGCCGGATCACCGTGCTGCGGCCAGGCATGGCCTTCTGGGCGGCCTGCTCACACAGGGCCTTGAGGGCGCCGTAGTTCTCATAGCTCTTGCCCATGTCCTCCAGGGTGGGGTCGGCCATGGTGGAGAGCGGCGCCTCCTCGGTGCCGAACTCGGGGTTGGGCTCTTTGTAGGCGCTGATGCTGGAGATGATCAGGTACTGGCGGACCCGCGGGGCCAACAGGCTCGCCGAGGCCGTCACCATGCGGGGGTAGTAGGCGCTGTTGTCGATGACGGCGTCCCAGGTGCCCTTCTCCAGGGCCTTGAGGCCCTCGCCCTTCTTGGGGTCCCGGTCCCCCAGCAGCTTCTCCACGCCGGGGAAGAGCTCGGGCCGCGTCTTGCCGCGGTTGAACATCGTCACGTGGTGGCCCCGGGCCTGGGCGATCTCGATGGTGGCGGGGCCCAGGAAGCCCGTGCCGCCGAGGATGAGGATGCGCTTGCCGGTCTTCGCAGGGGCCGCAGACAGCCCCGTGGCGGCCAGGGCGACGCCCGCAGCGGAACACTGGAGGAAGGTGCGGCGGGAGAGGGTCATGGGGCCTCCAGGGCGGTGCAGGCTGAACCGGGCGGCCTGCCTTGGCGTGTTCCACCATACTCCACCGGCAGACGGCTCGGCTGACCGGACCGGTCGCGGGGTTGACTTTCCCGACATCTCCCTGGAAAATTAGGGACATGCACCGAGCGATGGTCAAGGATTCCCGGGAGCCGCGGAACACCGCCGGCCGGGGTCTGTCCGCAATTACCACCAACGGGACCATTACGAACTCCGCACCTCGGGGCGTCTGACTGAAACCACCCTTCAGAATCGGCCCCGCGGTGATCCCGCGGGGCCGGTTCATTCCACAGGACCGGAGTCTTCCATGCAGCCCAGCCCCATCCGCGTCATGAAATTTGGCGGCACCAGCGTGGCTGGCGCCACTCGCCTCCGCGCTGCGGCCGACCTGGTGGCCACTGCCCGCCAGACCCACCGCGTCTGCGTGGTGGCCTCCGCCATGTCCGGCATCACCAACCTGCTGCTCCACGGGGGCCTGGTGCCGGATCGGGAAGAGGCTGACCGCCTGCTGCTGGCCTACCGCGAACGCCACGCTGCCGTGGTGGTGGACCTGGCCGATGAGCTGGGTGCCGAAGCCGCCACCCTGCGCGCCGAGCTGGACGCCCTCGAGGCCCTAGGCCGCCGCCTCCTGCATGGCATGGCCCTGCTGGAAGAGGGCCCACCCTCCGTGCTGGCCCAGGTGTCCAGCCTGGGTGAGCGCGCCTCCTGCGCCATCCTCATGGCCCTGCTCAAGGCCCGGGGCCTGGCGCCCTGTTACCTGGACCCCGTGACCCACATCCGGGTGGAGGGCGACCCCCTGCAGGCCAGGCCCCGCATGGCCGACATCGACGCCGCCTTCGCCGCGGTCAAGGCCGGCAGCGACAACCTCTGGGTGCTGCCCGGCTTCTTCGGCGGGGACGCCCAGGGCCGGATCCTCAGCCTGGGCCGGGGCGGCTCGGACCACAGCGCTGCGCTGGCGGCGGCTGCTTTTGGCGCGGACCTGCTGGAGATCTGGACCGACGTGGCGGGCCTCTACAGTGCCGACCCGGGCCTGGTGCCCGAAGCCTTCCCTCTGCCCGAAGCCAGCTTCGAGGAGGCCATGGAGCTCTCCTTCTTCGGCGCCAAGGTGCTCCACCCCAAGACCATCCCCCCGGTGCGGGAGCGGGGCATCCCCGTGCGGGTCTGCAGCAGCTTCGACCCCGCTCACCCGGGCACAGTGATCCGCGAGCAGGTGCCGCCGCCCCCCAGCGGCGTGCGCGGCCTCTCCTTCCTGCGGGACCTGTCTGTGGTGAACCTCACGGGCCCCGGCCTGCCGGGTGTTCCCGGCACTGCCGGTCGCGTGTTCAGCGCCCTGGCCCGGAAGGGCATCTCGGTGGTGCTCATCACCCAGAGCTCCTCCGAGCTGTCCATCTGCTTCGCCGTGCGTCGCTCGGACGGCCCCGCTGCGGTGGCGGCCATCGAAGAGATCTTCCCGGCGGAGCTGTCCGCGGGCTTCATCGATCCGGTGGTCCTGCTCTCGAATCTGGCGGTGTTCAGCATCGTCGGCGACGGCATGCGCACCCGCACCGGCGTGGCCGGCACCTTCTTCGACGCCCTGGCGGAAGTGGGCTGCAACGTGGTGGCCATCGCCCAGGGCGCCAGCGAGCGCATCATCTCCGCCGTGGTGGCCGAGGCCGACGGCGCGCGGGCCATGAACCACATCCACCGCCGCTTCTTCCAGGCCAAGGTGGTGGTGGATCTGCACCTGCTCGGTCCGGGCAATGTGGGTGGCACGCTCCTGGGGCAGATCGCCCGGCAGCATGACCAGCTGGAGGCCCAGGGCCTCGACCTGCGGGTGGTGACCATCGCCAACAGCCGGCAGATGCTCTCCCATGCCGGGGGCGTGGACCTCGCCAACTGGCGCAGCGACCTGGCCGAGGCTGGACCGACGGACCTGAACGGCCTCGTGGAGAGTGTCCGCAGCGGACCCCCGGCCCTGCCGGTGCTGGTGGACTGCACCACCAGCGGGGACCTGGCCCAGCGCTACCTGGAGCTCTTCGACGCCGGCTTCCATGTGGTCACCGCCAACAAGAAGGCCAACAGCAACACCCAGGCCTACTACCGGGAGCTGCGCCGCTGCTCGGCCCGCCGGGGCCTGCGCTTCCTCTACGAAGCCAATGTGGGCGCTGGTCTGCCCATCATCGACACCGTGAAGAATCTGGTGCTCACCGGCGACCGCGTGCTGCGGGGCGAGGGCATCCTCTCGGGGTCCATGTCCTACATCCTGGGCCTGCTGGGGGACGGCGTGCCCCTCTCCGAGGCCGTGCGCAAGGCCAAGGACAGCGGCTTCACCGAGCCCGATCCCCGGGATGACCTGAGCGGCATGGACGTGGCCCGGAAGCTCATCATCCTGGCCCGGGAGTGCGGCATGGAGCTGGAGCTGGCGGATGTGGTGGTGGAGGGCCTCCTCCCCGCCGACTTCGACGCCACCGGCGACATCCCCTCCTTCATGGACCGCCTGCCATCCCTGGATGAGACCTTCCGCCAGCGCCTGGCCGCCCTCAAGGCCGAGGGGAAGACCCTCCGCTACGTGGGCAGCCTGTCCGAGGCCGGCTGCCGCGTGGGCCTGCTGGCTGTGGATGCAGACCATCCCTTCGTCCCCATCAAGGGCGGCGAGAATGCCCTGGCCCTGCTGACGGAGCGCTACCAGCCCCACCCCATGGTCATCCGGGGCTACGGTGCCGGGGCCGAGGTCACTGCCGCCGGCGTGCTGGCGGACATCCTGCGCCTGGTGCCGCCCGGCGCCCGTCCGGCCCGGAGGCTCTGATGGCCACCTGCCCGCCCCTCCCCGCCGCCGGCGTGGTGGCCTATGCGCCCGCCAGCATCGGCAACGTGGCCGCGGGCTTCGACCTGCTGGGGGCGGCCCTCGCCCCCCTGGATGGCAGTCTGCTGGGCGATCTGGTGCGGATTGTTCCTGCCGCTACGGACTCCTTTCGGATGGTGGGTGCCCACGCGGCGGCCCTCTCCGGCGATGGCCGGCCCAACCTGGTGCTGCGGGCCCGGGACCTCTTCCTGGAGACCCTCGCTGCCAAGGGCCTGACGGGGCCCCCGCTGGCCATCACCCTGGACAAGCGCCTGCCGGTCTCCAGCGGCCTGGGTTCCAGCGCCAGCTCCATCGTGGCTGCCATCGTGGGCCTCCAGGCCCTCTTCCAGGAACCCCTGGAGACCGCTGAGCTGGTGGACCTGGCGGGCCGCGCCGAGGGCAGCACCAGCGGCAGCATCCACCTGGACAACGTGGTGCCCTCCCTTCTGGGCGGGCTGCAGCTCGTGGTGCCGGGCCGGGCCGGCCGCTCCACCACCCGGCGCCTGCCCTGGCCCGGGGACCTCCTGCTGGCGGTGGTCCATCCGGATGTGTCCCTGCCCACGGCCCAGAGCCGCAAGGCCCTGCCGGAGCGGCCCCCCTGGTCCGAGACCATCGAGTTCGCCGGCAACCTGGCGGGCCTGGTCCACGCCCTCCACACCGGCGACCGGGCCCTGCTGGGCCGCTGCCTGCGCGACCCCATCGTCGAGGGCTACCGCGCCCCGCTGGTCCCCGCCTTCCGCGCGGCTCAGGCAGCCGCCATGGCCGCGGGAGCCCTGGGCTGCAGCCTGTCCGGCTCAGGCCCCTCCATCTTCGCCGTGGTGCCCAACGAGGAGACCGCTGCGGTGGCCATCCACGGCATCCGGCAGGCCTTCGGCAGTGACGGCGTGGCCAGCCGCGCCTGGATCTGTGCCCTGGACATCGAAGGCGCCCGCATCCTGCCTTCTGAGTCGTTCAGGTTTGAAGTTTAAAAAATAAAGATCACCGCCAAGGCGCCAAGACGCCAAGTAAAACAACAGAAATTCCTTCTGCAGTTCTTGGCTTCTTGGCGCCTTGGCGGTGCAAAGTTTTTTCTTTTGTCGTACCCGAAAAATTTCTGATTGAGGACCCCCATGAAGCTGGTCAGCACGCGCAATGCCACCCTTGAGAACACCTTCCTGGGGGCGGTCCAGGCCGGTCTCGCGCCGGACGGCGGGCTCTACGTGCCCACGACGATCCCGCGCTTCCCCGATGTGGCCAACCTGCTGACGGCGGACTTCCAGGAACGCTCCACGGAGATCCTCCACCGCTTCATTGGCGACGAGATCCCCCGGGCCGAGCTGGAGGCCCTGGTGGGCCGCACCTTCACCTTCCCGGCCCCCGTGGTGCCCGTGGCGGACCACCTCGCTGCGCTGGAGCTGTGGCATGGCCCCACCCTGGCCTTCAAGGACTTCGGCGCCCGCTTCCTGGCCCAGGTCATGGCCTACTCCGCCACGGGCACCCGCCGCACGGTGCTCACCGCCACCTCCGGCGACACCGGTGCCGCCGTGGCCCAGGCCTTCTGGGGCCTGCCCGGCGTGCAGGTGGTGGTGATGTATCCCAAGGGCCGGGTCTCACCCCTGCAGGAGCGCCAGTTTGCGACCTGTGGTGGCAACGTGCTGGCGCTTGCGGTGGAAGGTGCCTTCGACGACTGTCAGCGGCTGGTGAAGGCCGCCTTCGAGGATCCGGAGCTGGTGTCGGGCCTGGGCCTCACCTCCGCCAACAGCATCAACATCGCCCGCCTGCTGGCCCAGACGCTGTACTACTGGGAAGCGGCGGCGCAGCTGCAAGGCGCGGGCCCCCTGGTGGTCTCCGTGCCCAGCGGCAACTTCGGCAACCTCTATGCGGGGCTGCTGGCCCAGCGCTGCGGCGCCCCCGTGGCGCAGCTGGTGGTGGCCACCAACGCCAACCGGGTGGTGCCTGAGTACCTGGACTGCGGCACCTACACGCCGCGGCCCTCCGTGGCCACGGTGTCCAACGCCATGGATGTGGGCGCCCCCAGCAACTGGGAGCGCATCCACGCCCTCTTCGGCGGCGACCACGACGCCATGGCCTCGGCCCTGCGCTGGGGCAGCCGCACGGATGCCGAGACCGTCCGCACCTTGGCGGAGCTGTACGCCCTGGGCTACCAGGCCGACCCCCACGGGGCCGTGGCCTGTGCGGTCCTCCAAAGCTGCCTGAAGCCGGGCGAGCAGGGCCTCTTCCTGGCCACCGCCCACCCCGCCAAGTTTGGCGAGGTGCTGGAGCGCGACCTGGGCATCCAGGTGCCCCTGCCCGAAGCCCTGCTGGCCGTCCAGAACCGCCCCGTCCTTGCCGAGCCCCTCAGCGCCGACATGGCCGCCCTCAAAGCCAAGCTGCTGGCGTGGAGCCCGCAGGGCTGAGCCCTACCAGACCATGGTCCTCCGGACGATCTGCACGTCGGTGTAGGGATCGACGGGGGCGGGCATCAGGCCGGCGGGGCGCGGTGGCGTTCCCGTGGGCAGGCCCGGCAGGATCATCTCCAGGCTGAGGCGGGCACCGGGCGGCGCGTCCACGGTGAGGGTGAAGCTCGCCGCTGGGGCAAACCAGAGCAAGGGGCCGCCGGTGGGCAGGGGGCGGCCATCCAGGCTGAGGGCGGTCGGCCCATCGCTGCTGAAGGAAACCGCCAGCGCCTTCTTTGGCAGCGTGACCCGTAGCTCGCGGCCCGTGCGGTGCAGCTCTGGGACCGGCAGGCTCAGGGCCGGCGCGGGGCCGGCGAAGGCGCTACGGCCGCCCAGGCGGGTGGGCGCAGGGGTGAGTCCCAGCAGGGTGCGGGTCCAGAGGTCGGGCTTCTGGAAGCTCACCCACTGGGCCGTGCCCGCATCTGCATCCTGGAGGAAGGCGAGGGTGCTGAGGTGCGGTCCCGTCTGGCGGGTGCCCACGGCGAAGCAGAACGCGCCGACAGCCGCCGCCAGGGCCGGGGGCAGCCAGGCGCGGGTGGGCAGGGCGCGGCGCAGCAGGGGTAGCAAGGGCAGCAGGCCGAAGGCCGCCAGGGCACCCAGGAAGGGGGGCAGGCCGAAGCCCAGCAGGAGGGCCAAGTTGTGCCACATGGGCGGGAAGAGCAGCAGCAGGGGTAGGGTCGCCACCCAGGGCCGCTCCCACCACAGCGCCCCCAGAGCGAAGAGCAGCGGCCAGAGGAAGAAGTAGGAGGCGGCGGGCAGCAGGGCCGTGGTGGCCACCAGGGCCGCCAGCCACCAGGCCAGCGCGCCCAGGGCCAGGCCCCGGCCTTCGGTCCGCCGGAGGGCTCGGCTCCAGGCCAGCACCGCCGCCGCCAGGGCCAGGAGCGCCAGGGCCACCTCGAACCAGCGGGTGCCGTAGGGATCGTGGTTCGGGACCGCCTGGCGGAAGGGGTTGGCCAGGAGGCCCAGGCCCCAGCCCACCAGGGCGCCCAGCACCAGGGTGCCGAGGCTCAGGCCCAGGCCCAGGAAGAAGCCCTGCACCAGGCCTGCGTCCCGCCGAGCCCGCCACAGGACCGCGCCGAAGGCCGCCAGGGCCAGCAGGGTCAGGGGCCACACCAGGGTGGCGGGATACCAGAGCAGGATGCGCCCCAGAAGGTCGAAGTAGATGGCGTCGCCCGTGCCCTGCGTGAGGGCGGCGAGGTCGGCGGCGAGGAAGTGCCGACCGAGGGCCAGCACGGTGGCGCCCTCCTGCTGGAGGCTGCGCAGGTCCAGTGCCTCTGGTGTATCGAGGGCGGTGTGGTAGTGGGACCAGTGGTCCACAAAGGCGAAGTTGAGGCCCGCCATGCCGGCCTTCTTGAACACGGTGAGGTCCGTGTCGTTGGGGAGCATTTTGTACAGCGCGTAGGTCAGGGAGGAGGCGTGGGGTGAGGGGGCGGCGGCGGCAAAGGCGCGAATCAGGGGCAGGTTGCGGTCGCTGGTCTCGAACATGAAGACCGGGCCGCCGCCCCCCCGGGCCTCCAGGTTCAGTACCAGGGTCGGGGTCTGCTGGTCCAGGCTGGCCACGTAGGCCCGGGCGCCCAGCAGACCCACTTCTTCGGCATCGGTGATGAGAATGCGGAGGGTGTTCCGGCCCGTGCCCAGGGCCCGGGCGGCCTCCAGCAGCGTCGCCACGCCCGCGCCATCATCGGCTGCCCCCGGCCCGGTCCCATGGGTGTCGTAGTGGGCCGCCAGCAGGAGGGTGCCCGTGGGGTTGGTGGCCGGCCGCTCGGCGATGATGTTCTCCACCGTGGCCAGCACCACCCGCCGACCTTGGACCTCGTGCACCACGTCCTTCTGGATGCGGGTGCTGAAGCCCAGCTGCTGGAGGGCCGCTACCAGGTGGTCCCGCACCCGGTCGTGCTCGGCCGAGCCCAGGGGATGGGGGGCACGAGAGATGGCCCGCACCTGGACCAGGGCCCGCTCAGCCGAAAAGACCTCGGCGGGCGCACTGGCCGGAACCGGTGCCGGCGGGGCCTGCAGCCAGAGCACCGAGGCCGTGGCCAAAAGGAGGATCAGCCAGATGCCCAGGGGTCGCTGGAGGGATCTCATGGCTGGCCTCCGAGGGGTTCAGGGACGTCGGCTCAGAGCCCATCCACGATGAGCACGGCAGGCGTGAAGGGCAGGCCGGCGGCCTCGGCGGGGGTCTTCATGCCCCAGAGGGCGAGGCGGTCGGCATAGGGCGCCCACAGCTCCGGGCGGGCCTGCACGGCCTTGAGGGGCGGGTGCAGCCAGAGGGCCTCGGGCAGGTCGGCCAGCTCCTCGGCACTCAGGTCCAGGGCTTCGTCCGTCTCCCACAGGAAGCCGCAGCGGGCGGTGAGGCAGGCGGCCCAGAGCTGCAGGACTTCGCTGTGCTCGAAGCTGCTGAAGAGCACCCGATCCAGGGCCTCGGCAGCCTCCACCGTGGCCAGGGCCTGCTGCCAGCCGGGCTCACCCTTCAGCTCCACGTTGATGAGGCGGGCTGGTAGGTCCAGAGCATCCGCGAGGCGGGGCAGGGGCTCGCCGTTCTTGAGGGCCGGCAGCTCCACCACCTTCATCTGGCGCAGGATGCCGCTGCCGTTGGCTGTGCGGTGCAGGTCCTCGTCGTGCAGGATCACGCTGACGCCATCCCGGGTGGGCTGCACGTCCAGCTCAAAGCCGTCCATGCCCGCCGCCAGCGCTGCGCTGAAGGCCTCCAAGGAATTCTCCAGGTGCGAAGCAGACAGGCCGCGGTGGCCCAGAATAAGCGAACGAGAGGCGACCACAGCAGCTCCAGGAAGTGGTCCCAGCATAGCGGACCGGCCTTTCCTGCGTTGTGCCAGGCGACGGAGAAAAAACGGTTTGCAGTTTCTGGTTTTCCTCGAACACTAGCGACTTCAGATGACTTTGCCGGGATTGAAAATGTTGGCGGGGTCCAGGGCCTTCTTGATGGCGCGCAGGGTCTGGAGCTGGGCGGGGTCGGTGAGGGCCAGGAAGGCTTTGCGCTTGGCCAGGCCGATGCCGTGCTCACCGCTGAGGGCGCCCCCCAGGCTGAGGGCCAGGCGGAAGAGGGCCAGCAGCTGGGCCTCCAGGGCTTCGGGCTCCGTCGCTCCGGCGGCCAGCAGGTTCACGTGGAGGTTGCCGTCCCCCAGGTGGCCATAGGTCACGGCGGGGATGGCCAGGCGCTCGAGGCCGGCGAAGAACTCAGGCAGGCGGCTGCGGGGCACCACGATGTCCTCGCTGACCTTCTCCGGGTGGCGCTCCTTGAGGAAGGCGCTGGTGAGGCGGCGCAGGGCCCAGATGTTCTCCCGCTGACGGCCCTCGGAGGCCACCTCCAGGCCATCTGCCAGGGGTCCAAGGAGGTCCAGCAGGTCCGCCAGGAAGGGCTCGGCACTGCAGCCCCGCTCATCGAACTCGAGGATGGCCAGGGCCTCGCCGGGGAGGCGACGGGCGGCTTCGGGGCCGTGGGCCCGCAGCTCTGCCAGCACCGCCGGGTCGAAGAACTCGAAGGCGCTGGGCAGGAACCCCGCCGCACCCAGGCGTCCCGGCAGCTCCAGGAGGTCCTCCCAGCGGCGGGCCGGCAGCAATAGGGTGGTGTGCTCGCGGGGCTGAGGGAGGAGGCGCAGCGTGGCCCCCACCAGGAAGCCGAAGATCCCCTCGCTGCCCACCAGCAGCTGGGCCAGGTTCGGACCGGCATTGGCCTTCACGCCATCGATGCCGAAGCGGTGGATGCCCCCATCGTCCATGAGCGCATCCACGGCCAGCACCCAGTGGCGGGTCATGCCGTACTTGCAGGCGTTGGGGCCGCCCGCATTGGTGGCCAGGGTGCCACCCAGGGCGCAGCTCTCCCAGGAGTTGGGGTCCGGTGGATAGAAGAGGCCGGCGGCCTCGGCAGCAGCCTTCACCTCTCGCAGCGGCGCACTGGCCGGGGCGCTGAGGCAGAGGTCTCGGGGGGAGAGGGCGATGGTGCCGGGCCACTCCGAGAGGTCCACCACCACCGTGCGGGGCGTGGGCACGCAGCCCCCGGCCTTGCCGGTGCCGGCACCCCGGGGCACCAGGCCGAAGCCCTCGCCCTTGGCGCGCTTGACCAGCTCCCGCAGGGCCGCCGGGCCGTGGGGCTTGACCACCGCCAGGGGCAGCACGCCGCGCACATGGGACTCATCCCGGAGCCAGGGCTCCAGCGCAGCCGGGTCCCGAATGACCGTGGCCTCGGGGAGGCCCTTGAGGGGGTCCATGGTTCCAGTGTGACGGAATGGGCGCTGGGCCGGAACGAAGGCCTGGCTCAGCCGACCATGGTGCCCACGGCCTCGCCCCGCACGGCCGCCAGGAGATTGCCCGGCTTGTTCATGTCGAAGACCAGGATGGGCATCTTGTTTTCCATGCACAGGGCGATGGCGGCGGCGTCCATGACCCGCAGGCCCTTCTCCAGGACCTCCTGGAAGCTGATGCGATCGAAGCGGGTGGCCGTGGGGTCCAGCTTGGGGTCGGCGGAGTAGATGCCGTCCACGTTGGTGGCCTTCATGACCACCTCGGCGCAGACCTCATTGGCGCGCAGGGCGGCGGCGGTGTCCGTGCTGAAGTAGGGGTTGCCGGTGCCGGCGCCAAAGATGACCACCCGGCCCTTCTCCAGGTGGCGGATGGCGCGGCGGCGGATGTAGGTCTCGGTGACCCGGGGCATCTCCAGGCCCGACAGGGTCCGGGTGAAGACGCCCTTGTGCTCCAGGGCGTCCTGGAGGGCCAGGGCATTGATCATGGTGGCCAGCATGCCCATGTGGTCGGCCGTGGTGCGGTCCATGCCCTTGGTGGCGCCCGCCACGCCGCGGAAGATGTTGCCGCCGCCGATGACGAGGCTGACTTCCACGCCCGACTCCCGGATGGCCTTCACCTGGTCCGCGATCATGGAGACGACGGCGGGGTCGATGCCGTTCTTCTGGTCGCCCATGAGGGCCTCGCCCGAGAGCTTGAGGAGGATGCGCTTGTATTTCATGGTGACTCCCGGGCTTGAATCCAAAGGATGCCGTTCCAGACTACAAAAAGGGCGGCCCAAACGGCCGCCCTTTTTGTAGCAGGTCGAAAGAGCTACTTGGCGGAGGCGACTTCCGCGGCGAAGTTCTCGCTGCGCTTCTCCAGGCCCTCGCCCATGATGTACTTCGTGAAGCGGCGGATGCTGAGCTTCTCGCCGATCTCCGCAGTCTTGGTGGACAGGTACTGGCTGACCGTGACGTCGGGGTTCATGATGAACGGCTGCTCGAGGAGGCAGACCTCCTTGAAGATGCTGTTCATCTTGCCCTCGACGATGCGCTCGACGATGTTGGCCGGCTTGCCGGTGGCCAGGGCCTGCTCGGTGGCAATGCGCTTCTCGGTCTCGAGGAATTCCGGGGTGATCTCTTCCTTGGTGACGAAGCGGGGCGCGGGGTCGGCGGCCGCGATGTGCATCGCGATCTCCTTGACCATGCGCTGGAAGCCCTCGGTGCGGGCCACGAAGTC
>CAITBU010000046.1 GCA_903890595.1 uncultured Holophagaceae bacterium
CCACCGCACCGCGCATTGCGAGACGAGGCGAAACATGAAACGACACACCCACGTGGCCCTGCTTGCCACCCTGATGTCCGCCACAGCCTGGGGCCAGGAGGTGAGCCTCTACGGCACCACCATGGCCGAGATGTGGAAGTCGGAGACGCCCGGCTTTAAGAAGGACACCTACACGCCGGCGACGCAGTTCCTGGGCATCGATGCCACGAAGCTCGGCAGCGACAACCTGTCTCTGCATCTGTTTGGTTGGGGCCGGGGCGACCTGAGTGACCTCAGCTTGACGGAGCCCAACCGGGCCAGTGGCTACCTGAGCTTCGGCTACCTGCAGTACCGGTTCAACCAGGCCAACGCCGAGCTGAAGGCGGGTCGTTTCACGGTCACGCAGAGCACGGGCTTTGAGCAGGTGGACGGCGTCAGTGGCCGCACCGACCTCGTTGGCGGCTTCACGGTGTCGGGCTTCGTGGGCAAGCCTGTTGCTTCTCAGGTGGTGGATCCCCGGAGGCAGACCAACTACGAGTTCCAGCATGACTTCATCTACGGTGGCCGGCTCGGCTGGCGGATGAACAACAGTGCCGAGGTGGGCGTCTCCTACCTGCAGGACGGGACCAAGGCCGCCAAGGACCTTACGCCGCCCGCCCCGGTGGACTACACCCGCAAGCAGATGGGTGCGGATGTGCTGCTCACGCCGGTTTCCGCCATCAGCCTGCGCGGCCGGACGGTCTGGAACATCGCCGAGAACAACTTCGGTGTGGCTGAGCACGACTACACGGCAACCGTGAAGCTGGGCAGCCAGGTCACGGTGACGGGCAACTTCGCTGAGCGCGACTTCGTCTACTACTTCGCCGGCACCAACCTGCCTTCGTTGTTCCGCCAGAACGACGGCGACCTCTACAAGGGCTGGGGTGGCAATGTCACCTGGAACGCCCCTGGGTCCGTGACGATCGTGGCCGACTACCAGCACATGCACCGTGAGACCTACGGTGACGTGAGCAAGAGTGGCGGCGAGCTGCGCTGGGCCAACGCCGAGAAGACCTTCCAGATGGGCGCCGGCGGCCACTGGGCGAACGCCGCGAAGACCAAGCTGGTGGATTCTGCGGTGCCGTTCCGCAGCCTCTCCTACGCTGAGGGCCGCGCCTGGGCGATGGCCTCCAAGGGTAAGTTCTCCCTGAGCGTCGATGGCATCGTGCAGCGCTACCGCAAGTCCAACCCGTACCTGAATGGCCTGACCAATGTGTATGAGACGGTGGGTTCGCTGGGCTACCAGGTGACCACCAACCTGAAGGTGTCCGGCGATCTCAGCTTCGGCACCACCCCCGTCGCGAAGAACGAGACGCGGGGTCTTCTGCGCGCCGAGTACCGCTTCGGCATGGCTAGCAAGGGAGGTCGGTAATGGCCGGCAAAACCGTTCTCAAGGTCCTGGGCGTCGCACTGGGTCTGGGCTTCCTCATGGCCTGCAGCCTGATCTCTCCGGAGACGAGCTTCGCAGCCACGCATCCCCAGGAGACGGGCGCTGGGCGTCCAGTTTGCTCGGAGTGCCACACCACCGATCTGTCCAAGGGTTCGCTCAAGCCGTACGCCGCCCTGGACCACACCGGTGATTTCGTGAAGAACCACCGCATCCAGGCGACGCAGGATCTCAATTCCTGTTCCTCCTGCCATGCGCCTGCGTTCTGTGGGGACTGCCACGCCGGGAAGGCGCCCATGAAGCCCGCCATCCGCCTGAGCGATCGGCCGGACCGCATGGCCCCCCACCGGGGCGACTACATGACCCTCCACCGCATGGAAGGGAAGATGGATCCGTCCAGCTGCTACACCTGCCATGGCCGGGCCAACAACGACAAGTGCCGCGTCTGTCACCGGTAGGGAACTGCTTGAGCGCCGAGGGGAACACAATGAGCCGAACGAG
>CAITBU010000047.1 GCA_903890595.1 uncultured Holophagaceae bacterium
CGCCGGGCCATCGTTGACGTAGATCCAGGCCGGATAGGTCTGGGGGCTGGCGTGGACATAGAGGCGCGTCTCGTCCTCGAAGCGCAGGGGCAGGCTGGCCAGAAACTCCCGAGCCGCTGGCCCCAGCTGGCCCCGGGTCCACGCCATCACGTCTTCGGCATCGGCAGTCATGGACTCTGCCTTGAGGGCGACGGCCTGATCGTGGTTGCCGGCAATGGCAATCGCCCCCCGGGCAGCCTCGGCCATGACCCGAACCATGGTCTCGCTGGGCTCAGCGCCATACCCCACGAAATCCCCGAGGAACACGAGCTTCTGGGCACCCTGACGGGTCGCATGTTCCAGGCAGGCATCGAGGGCCCGCAGGTTGGCGTGGATGTCGGCCAGGATGGCGATGCGCATGCGGGGTCCAGGAGGGGGAGGATCTTCTCATCATAGGGGGTTGGGCGGGGATGGCGAGGTCAGGGCTCGAGCGGGCGCGGCCAGGCGGCCAATGTCAAAAATGCCTGGTTGTCATCAATGACTGAAATAACCATGAGTTGTCCATGATTTCCTAGTAAGTCGTGATTGCTACCATTGAACCAAATTAGTTACAAAAGCAGGGAATGCATTGAGATCGGCATCAATCCTTCAACCCGACCACGAGGGTGGAAAAAATTTTCTAACAAATCATCCTTGACCTGACCCGAAGGAAAGCGTTAGCTATTCGTCAGCCTACCCATTCACAACGATCCGACCGATGGCACCGCCCATTGCGGATTTCATAACGTTTCATTTCCCCTTCGTCCACCCGGGCTTCCCCGGGGCATCGACATCCCTCCCCGTCCACGCCGGACCGCCAGCCGGCTTCCTGAAAGGGAATCGCAAGGACACCACCCATCGCAAGCCCGGGCCGGCGAGGCCCCGACTGCAAGCAGCCCTACCACCCCTTCACGTTTCAAGTCTTTAACCCTAAGGAGGCAACACCACATGGCACTCGTAACTGAGAAAGTCGCCGAGAGGACCCCACTCACCAAAGAAGAACGAATGGTGATCATCGCATCGTCCGTCGGGACGGTGTTTGAGTGGTACGACTTCTACCTCTACGCCACCCTGGCGCCCTTCTTCGCCACCCTCTTCTTCCCCAAGGGGAATGAGACCGCGGCCCTGCTGTCCGCCTTCGCCGCCTACGCTGCCGGCTTCCTGGTCCGCCCCTTCGGCGCCCTGGTGTTCGGTCGCATTGGCGATCTGATCGGTCGCAAGTACACCTTCCTTGTGACCATCGTGGTCATGGGCATGTCCACCTTCGGCGTCGGCCTCCTGCCGACCTTCGCGTCCGTCGGTTGGTTGGCCCCCATCATCATGGTCACGCTGCGCCTCCTCCAGGGTCTGGCCCTGGGTGGTGAGTACGGCGGTGCCGCTACCTACGTGGCTGAGCACTCTGCCCATGACCGCCGCGGCTACAACACCAGCTGGATCCAGACCACGGCCACCGTGGGCTTCTTCCTCTGTCTGGGTGTCATCCTCACCTGCCGCTCCACCATGACCAAGGAAGCCTTCGCCACCTGGGGCTGGCGCATCCCCTTCTGGATGTCCATCTTCCTGCTGGCCGTGTCGGTCTGGATTCGCCTCAAGCTCCATGAGTCCCCCGTCTTCACCAAGATGAAGGCCGAGGGCAAGACCTCCAAGGCCCCCCTCTCTGACAGCTTCCTCAAGTACCCCAACAACAAGTACGCCCTCCTCGCCCTCCTCGGCGCCACCGCTGGCCAGGGTGTGGTGTGGTACACCGGCCAGTTCTACGCGCTGTTCTTCATGCAGATCACGCTGAAGCTGGACTACCAGACCACCTACGTGCTGATCGGTGCCTCCCTGCTGATGGGCACGCCCTTCTTCATCTTCTTCGGCTGGCTGTCGGACAAGATCGGCCGCCTCAAGATCATCCTCTTCGGCTGCCTCATCGCTGCCCTGACCTTCTTCCCCCTCTTCAAGGCCCTCACGCACTACGTGAATCCCGCCCTGGAGACGTTCCAGAACACCACCGTCATCACCGTGGCCGGGAACCCTGCCGACGAGACCTTCAACCTGTTTGTGGGCCCCTGGAGCAAGTTCTCTGAGCTGGATCGTGTGAACGACTTCTTCGGCAAGCAGGGCCTCAACTTCAACAAGATCGCCCCCATCGAGGGCAAGAAGGTTGTCGCCACCCTCCAGGGCAAGAACCCCACCACCGGCCAGGTCACCACCACCACGGTCGAGGGCTGGAACCCTGCCTCGGAAGCCTCCCTCAAGAAGGCGCTGGTGGACCTGGGCTATCCCAAGGAAGCCGACAAGTCCAAGGTCAACTACCCCATGACCCTCCTGATCCTGTTCATCATGCTCATCTACGTGACCATGGTGTACGGGCCCATCGCGGCCTTCCTGGTGGAGCTCTTCCCCACCAACATCCGCTACACCTCCATGTCGCTGCCCTACCACATTGGCAACGGCTGGTTCGGCGGCATGCTGCCCCTCATCGCCACGGCCATCGTGGCCCTCAAGGGCAACATCTACTACGGCCTCTGGTACCCCATCATCGTGGCGCTCATCACCGTGGTGATCGGCTTCCTGTTCCTGAAGGAAACCAAGGACCGGGACATCAGCACCTACCAGCACGAGTAGCTTGAGCCCCAGCGGCCCAGCCGCTGGAGGTCTGAAAGGGAGCCGGGTGTGCGGAGGAATCCACCACCCGGCTCTCCGGTTCTTCGCCCCCCAACCCCGGCACTCGAGTGGCAGCTTGCTTCCGAGTGGTGAGTCCTGGACAACACCAGGCCCGGGCCAGACAATGATTCTCAATCCCCCCAGCACTTCCTTCCTGCATCAACCTGGTATGGAGCCGAGCCATGTCCGAAGACCTCTATCCTGTGAAGCCGCACATCCGGGAGCGGGCCCACATCAAGACCATGGAGGAGTACCAGCGGCTGTACCGCCTGTCCCTGGACAACCCCGAGTGGTTCTGGGGCGAGCAGGCCAAGACCCTGACCTGGTTCCACCCCTGGCAGTCCGTGTTCGACGCCGACTACCGGGAAGTGGACTTCTCCTGGTTCCTGGGCGGCCGCATCAACGCCTGCTTCAACTGTGTGGACCGCCACCTGCCGCACCTGGGCGACAAGACCGCCATCATCTGGGCCCAGGATGAGCCCGGCCAGTACACCCACATCAGCTACCGCGAGCTCAAGCACAACGTGGCCCGGGTGGCCAACGTGCTGCTGCACCACGGCGTCAAGAAGGGTGACCGCGTCTGCCTCTACCTCACCATGATCCCTGAGCTGGTCTACACCATGCTGGCCTGCGCCCGCATCGGGGCTGTGCACTCGGTGGTCTTTGGCGGGTTCTCCGCCGAGTCCCTCCGCGACCGCATCGTTGATGCCAAGTGCAAGGTGGTCGTGACCGCCAACGAGGGCCTCCGGGGCGGCAAGAAGGTGCCCCTCAAGAAGACCGTGGACCGCGCCATCGAGGGCATGTCCCTCGTGGAGACGGTGCTGGTGGCCCGTCGCACCGATGTCGATGTCCCCATGCACCCAGGCCGGGACCACTGGCTTGACGAAGAGACCGCCAAGCAGCGCTCCACCTGCACCAACGAGTGGATGGGCGCTGAGGATCCCCTCTTCATCCTGTACACCTCCGGCAGCACCGGCAAGCCCAAGGGCCTGCTGCACACCACCGGCGGCTACCTCACCTATGCGGCCTTCACGCACAAGGTGGTCTTCGACTACCACCCGGATGACATCTACTTCTGCGCTGCGGACATCGGCTGGGTCACGGGCCACAGCTACATCGTCTACGGCCCGCTGGCCAATGGCGCCACCTCGGTGATCTTCGAGTCGACGCCATTGTATCCGGATGCTGGCCGCTACTGGCAGATCATCGATGACCTGGGCGTGAACATCTTCTACACGGCCCCCACGGCCCTCCGGGCCCTGGCCCAGGCTGGTGACAGCTGGATCAAGAAGTACAAGCGGACCTCGCTGCGGATCCTGGGGACGGTGGGCGAGCCCATCAACCCCGAAGTCTGGCGCTGGTATCACGACGTCGTCGGGGATGGGCGCTGCACCATCGTGGACACCTGGTGGCAGACCGAGACCGGCGGCATCCTCATCACGCCCATTCCGGGGGTCACCCCCACCAAGCCGGGCTCAGCCACCCTGCCCTTCTTTGGCGTGAAGCCCGTCATCGTGGACGCCGCCACCGGCGTTCCGCTGGAGGGCAACGGTGTCTCTGGCGCCCTCTGTCTGGGCGCCCCCTGGCCCGGCCAGGCCCGTACCGTACACGGCGACCACAAGCGGTTCCGCGAGACCTACTTTACGCAGTACCCGGGCTATTACTTCACCGGGGACGGTGCCCGTCGGGACGAGGATGGCTACTACTGGATCACTGGCCGCATCGATGATGTCATCAACGTGAGCGGCCACCGTCTCGGCACGGCCGAAGTCGAAAGCGCCCTGGTGGCCCATGAGTCCGTGGCTGAAGCCGCTGTGGTGGGCTACCCGCACCACATCAAGGGCCAGGGCATCTACTGCTATGTGTTGCTCAACCACGGCTACACGGATACCGACCGCCAGCAGCTCATCGGGGCCCTCAAGGAGCAGGTCCGCCAGTCCATCGGCGCCTTCGCTGCGCCGGATGTCATCCACATCGCTTCGGGCCTGCCCAAGACCCGTAGTGGCAAGATCATGCGCCGCATCCTGCGCAAGATCGCTTCGGCGGAGTACGACGGCATGGGTGACATCTCCACCCTGGCCGAGCCGGACGTGGTCAGCCGCCTGATTGAAGAGCATCAGCAGAACAACGGGTAGTCCTCAACCCTTGCACCTCAACAGCAGAAAGCCCGGCAAAGCCGGGCTTTCTGCTGTACGGCCCCGAGGGGCCGGAAAAGCTAAGCGGGCAGGCCGCGAACAAAAGCCCTGACCAGGGCTTCAAAGCGGCCGGCGGCGGCGGCTCCGGCTTCCAGGACTTCCTGGTGGGTGAGGGCCTGGGGCAGGATGCCGGCGGCCATGTTGCAGAGGCAGCTGATCCCAGCCACCTTCAGCCCTTCCTGGCGGGCCACGATGGCCTCGGGTACGGTGCTCATGCCCACGGCATCGGCGCCCAGCACCCGGAAGGCGCGGATCTCTGCCGGAGTCTCATAGCTGGGGCCGGTGAGGCCCAGGTAGACGCCCTCGCGGAGGGTCTGGCCCAGGTCCTGGGCGCAGCTGTGCAGCAGGGCGCGGAAGGCCGGATCGTAGATGGCGGTCATGTCTGGGAAGCGCGGCCCGGGCTCGACATTCGGCCCCACCAGCGGGTTCACGCCGAAGAAGTTGATGTGGTCGGTGAGGGCCATGAGCTCGCCCACGCTGAAGGCGGGGTTGAGGGCCCCAGCGGCATTGGTGAGGAGGATGCTCTTGACCCCAAGGCGGCCGTAGAGGCGCATGGGGGCCACCACCAGGGACATGGGATGCCCCTCGTAGAAGTGGAAGCGGCCAGCCTGGAGCAGGATCTTCCGGCCTTCGAACTCACAAAACACCAGGCGACCGCCATGGCCTTCCACGGTCGGGGCCGGGAACCCCGGCAGGTCGGTGAAGGGGACGGAGAGGCCAGCCTGGGCTTCCGGACCCAGGGCCAGGGAGCCCAGGCCAGAGCCAAGGACAATGACCAGCTCTGGGACGAACGGAGCCTTGGCGGCGAGGACCTGGAGCGCAGCGGCTGCCGTCATGGGGCTCCTGGGGAAGGGGTCAGAGCGAGGGCGTGAGCGTCAGGGTGACCGTGGTGGTCGGCTGGGTGGCATCGGGGCTGATCAGGCGGATCCGTACGGGATGGAAGGACGGGGCCGTGGTGTAGCAGGGGATGACGATGGCGCCGGTGTCCGAGCCTGTATTGGTGAAGGAGAAGGTCCGGGCCATCATGGGCAGGTCGACCTCCACCCGTGCCCCCGAAGGCAGGGCCGGGGATAGGGCGACGGTGAGTACGCACCGCTTATCGACGCTGACCGTGAAGCCCCCGAAGAGGACTTCTCCGGTGGAGAGGTTCGGGTAGGCCCCGTTCACCTGCGCGGCCTTGGCCATGCTGAAGGTGGGGAGCGCCAGCACGCCCGTGGGATCAGCGGCCCAGTCCTTGAAGAAGAGGAGGTACTCCCCGGTGGTGGGTCGGGGCCAGGTGATTCCGTAGGGAGTCGTGAGGCTCGTCAGTGCCGTATTGGTGAACAGCGCAGCGAGGTCCACGGGCTCCGTCGTCGCTTTGGCTTCTTGTAGACGCGTCAACTGGGTGTAGATGTTGATGGGCTCTGTGTCTCTCGCCGTCGTATCCGTGGCGCCATTGGTGGCGCCAGAGGGCGGGAGGAAGAACCGATTGGTGGCCAAGGGGTTGATGGTGGCCCACTGGGTGGCGGTGCCAGGGGACGTCACGCTGTTGGCTTTGAGGATGACTTCCCAGGCCAGGGCGCGGATGGCGGGCGCAGCGTAGGGGCCACTGCCTGTGAAGGTCCGGACATCCTTCATGGCCGCCAGCAAGGTTCCCTGGGTATCCGCCAGGTAGGGGGACTTCAGCAGGTTGGCGGCCATGGCCTCGGCCAAGCCTTCGATGCGGGCCATGGTGGGGGTGAGGTCGGCCTGGGCGGCGCCGGCGGGGAACATGGGGTTTCGCGTCACGCCAAAGGTTCGGCTCAGGTCGGTGGCATAGAGGACACCGCGAGCGAGCATGGGGAAGAGCACCCCTTCATCCCAGGCATCATCGTTGGTGGGACCGCCCTGGATGGAGCCGAAGAAGTGGGCTGCTCCTGCGGAGGAATCGAAGGCCTGGGGGAACAGAGCCCGGTTGTACTCGATGTAGGTGCCCCGGGGTTCACTGCGTCCGGGCCAGTAGTGAAGGTCCAGGTGCCCCCCAGGGGTGGTCGCACCGTAGGTGGTCAGGAAGGTGGTGATGCTGTCCCCAATGCCTAGGATCCGGCTGCCAGAACCCTGGCCGGCGGTCCGACCAGAGATGGTGGTCTCCAGCACGGCAGAGGCGAGGTTGGGGGCCTCTGCGTTGTTGAGGTTCACGCCGGGGTCGACGAGCCACCAGACATCGTTCAGGCCCACGGTGAAGTTGACCGTGGCATTGCCAGTGGGCACCGATGCGGGAGTATTGCTGGTGGTAGAGGTGGTGCCATCCACAGCCTTGCGCAGGCCATAGCGCAGGCGGTCCAGGGCCAGGGTGGGACTGTTGATCCCCGCTGGTTCGGCCACCACGCTGACCCGCGTGGAGTTGCCTCCGTTGAAGGTACTCAGCAGCTCAACCATGGTGGAGCGGCCCTTGGTCATAGAGATGGAGTAGTTGCCGGATGAGTCTGTGTAAGCATTGCCCGCCATGGCCCAGATCTTGACAATGCTTCCGTCGGGTTTGGTCTGGTCAATCTGCTGGTAGATGCGCACCAGGGCGCCCTGGGCCGGGAGGGTCTTGAGGTTGGCGCCGACCGTGGCATCCACCAGGCCCGTGGGTACGCCAGCGGTGGTGGCCAGGGGGACGCGCAGGTAGGTGATATTGCCCGTGAGGGTCGCGACGGTGTCAGCGGCTGTGGTCCCACCGCTCGAACCCCCGCAGGCCAAGGCCAGCGCCAGAAGCACGGCGGCCCCCAGGGTCTGGAGGGTGTCTCGGTTCGGCAGCATGACCACCTCAAATAGGCGAAAGGACCAAGTCTAGCACGGGCTTCCCGACACTTCCTCTCGGAAGGTCGGGAGGCTCATGACCTTTCAGTGCCTTGGGGGGCAGGGAAGTTCAGCGGGGCGTTCCAGTCCCGATGAGTTCGTTGAACGTGGCCATTTCCGCCGGGATTTCTTCCTCGTCGTTGAGGACCGGCAGCGGATTGCGCTGGACCCCGTCCACCTTCAGCTCGAAGTGGAGGTGGGGGCCGGTGGCATTGCCGCTACGCCCGACTTCGGCGATCTTTTGCCCTCGGCGGACGATGAGGCCTGTCTGCACCAGGTTCAGGCGGTGATGGGCGTAGAGGGTGACCACGCCGTTCCCGTGGTCCACCACCACATAGTTGCCGTACTGCTTGTGCCGGCCTGCAATGAGCACCTGACCATCCATCGCAGCAAACACAGCGGTGCCGGTGGGAGCGTTCAGGTCGAGGCGCCGGTGGCTACCCTTGTAGCGGACCCGCTTCTTGCGCTGGTCCTTCACCCGGACGGTCCGGGTGCGCATGCGCGGTCCCCAGCCGGAGCTGATGGTGCGGGTCTCCACGGGCCAGAGCAGGTCCAGGCGGGCGGGGTCAGCGGCAGCGTAAGTGGGGAGCAGGGCCAGAAGCTCGGCTTCCGAGACCGGCGGCAGCACGGGCTGGAGGCGGGCCAGAAGCTGGACCGAGGTTGCTGGGGACTGGTGGGGATCGGGCTCGAAGCCACCCCGGGCGCCAAAGACCGGCTGGGCGGCGCGGATCTGGTAGGGCAGCAGGCGCTCCAGGTGGGGCATGGGGGCTGGGGCTACGATGGGGGTACCCGGCAGGGCCGCCAGGGGCAGGCGCAGGGGGGTGGTGGCCACGGCAGCACCGGGCTCTGCAGGCTTCTTTTGGCCGATGATGAGCCGGGCTCCCACGGGCAGCCGGGACAGGTTCTTGCCGGGGTTCAGGGCAGCCAGCTCTGGCATGGTCAGGTCGTAGAGGCGGCCCACAGCAGCGGCCGTCTCGCCCTTGCGGAGGAGGTGGACTTCACCCTCGGGGGTGGTGGCAACGGGCCGGGAGACTGCCTTCTTGGGCGCTCGCTTCGGCGCAGCCTGGAGTCCTGGACTCAAGGCGGCCGCAATGGCGAGTGTCAGAAAGGCGAGACGCATGGGGGAACTCCCGGCTGGAACGGAAAAGCCTGCTTCGCTAGGCCTCCATGGGGGGGTTGCCACCCCGGTGACGGATCAA
Organism: uncultured Holophagaceae bacterium; assembly: GCA_903890595.1. Lineage (GTDB taxonomy): Bacteria > Acidobacteriota > Holophagae > Holophagales > Holophagaceae > Geothrix. The sequence goes on from CAITBU010000047.1 coordinate 8,867, forward strand.
TCAGTGGGTAAAGACCATTCCCATGGTATCGGACGAATCCGGCCCTGGACATGAAAAAGTTTTCCATCCAGCCCTGGTGGGGTCAGGGCTCCCAGGGGCACCCCGCCCAGGGCTGGAGCACCGTGCCTCGGCGGCCACCCTCCTTGCGGAGCAGGCGAACCGGGCCGATGGCCATGTCATGGCTGACGGCTTTCAGCATGTCGTACAGAACCAGAAGTCCAACCGTTACACCAGCAAGGGCCTCCATCTCGATGCCCGTCCGCCCCTCGCAGCTGACCTGCACTTTGAGCCAGGCGCGCCGGGTCTCCGGGTCCCAGTGGTGGACCACGTCCACGGCTTCGATGAGCAGGGGGTGGGCCAGGGGGATGAGGTCGGAGGCTCGCTTGACCCCACCCACAGCCCCGATGCGGGCCACGGACCAGGGATCGCCCTTGGGCCCCCCCCCTCGGGTCAGGGCCTCGGCGGCGGGCTGATCCAGCTCCAGGCAGCCGGCCGCCACGGCGCTGCGGCGGGTGGGCGCCTTGGCGGAGACGTCCACCATGCAGGGGCGTCCTTCGGGGTCCAGGTGGGTCAGTCCGGCCATGTCGTCTCCCGTGGTGACCCCAGTCTACCTCTCAGGCGGTCCAGGCCAGGAGGATGTCCCGGAGGGCGGCGGTGTCCGGGGCATAGGCCCGGGGTCCGCAAGCCGCCAGGGCCTCCTGCCCGTAGAACCCGTGGCCCACCGCCAGGCTGGGGACCCCGGCGGCCCGGGCCATGTCCAGGTCAAAGGGAGTGTCGCCCACCATGAGCAGGTCC
>CAITBU010000048.1 GCA_903890595.1 uncultured Holophagaceae bacterium
GGGGTGGACATCGTGCAGGTGGGGTCCTTCGTGCGGGGGGACAAGGTGCCCCAGATGGCGGACACGGACGACCTGTTTCGCACCCTGGCGGGGGAGTCCCACCGGGCCCTGCTGTCGGCCCTGGTGCTCAACGACAAGGGCCTGGAGCGGGCGCTGGCAGTGGGGGTGCCGCTCATCTGCCTGGGCGTCTCGGCCTCCGAGACCCACAGCCGCAAGAACACCGGCATGGGCACGGACGACGCCCAGCGCCGCATTATCGCGCTGGCCCTGGCGGCCCGGCAGGCGGGTCGCCGGGTGCAGGTGAGCGTGCAGAGCGCCTTCGGCTGCGGCTTCGAGGGGGCCATCGCCGAGGACCGCGTGCGGGCCATGGTCGAGGCCTATCTGGCGGCGGGTCTGACGGCCATCAGCCTGGCGGACACCGCCGGCCACGCCTACCCGGCCCAGATGCAGCGCCTGGTGGCGCAGGTGCTGACCCTGGAGCCAGCCGCCGAGGTCACTGCCCACATCCACGACACCTACGGCCTGGGCATGGCCAACGTCTACGCCGCCATGGAGGCCGGTGCCACGGCCATCGAGACCAGCTTCGGCGGTCTGGGCGGCTGCCCCTTCACCAAGGTGGCCGCCGGCAACGTCGCCACCGAGGACCTCGTGCACGGCCTCCAGCGGGCCGGCCAGCGCACGGACATCAACCTTGCCACCCTCGTCAGCGTCGCCCAGGACGTCGCCACCCACTTCGGCCGCGAGCTACCCGGCCGCGTCCATCGGGCCGGAGCGATTCAGCCATGAGGAAATCCCAAGTGATCTTTTTCGCCAAATCAATTTCATCGCAGAGCGAAGCACCGCGGGCGCTTCGCTCTGCGATGAAATTGATAGGATGAGAGGACTTTATGTCGAGGAAGATCCTCCAAGGCATCAAGGTGTTGGACCTGACGAACGTGCTGTCGGGGCCGTTCACGACACTGCATCTGGCGCTGCTGGGGGCGGAGGTCATCAAGGTCGAGAACCCCAAGGATGGGGACTTGGCTCGCAAGCTGGGCATCGTGCCGGCGCTCAACAAGCAGCTCATGGGCACCAGCTTTCTGGCGCAGAACTGCAACAAGCAGTCCATCACCCTGAACACCAAGGCCCCGGAGGGCAAGGACCTGTTCCGCCGCCTGGTGCTGGACGCCGATGTGGTGGTGGAGAACTTCCGCCCCGGCGTCATGGCGCGCCTGGGCCTGGACTACGCCACCCTCTCGGCCCTCAATCCGCGCCTGATCTACTGCGCCATCTCGGGCTTCGGGCAGACCGGTCCCGATGCCCTGAAGCCGGCCTATGACCAGATCATCCAGGGGCTCTCGGGCGAGATGGCTGTGAACGGTGACGAGCGCCTCAGTCCCCTGCGCACGGGCTTCCCCGTCTGCGACACGGTGGGCGGTCTCAATGCGGCCTTTGCGGTGATGGCGGCGCTCTTCCACCGGGAGCGCACCGGCGAGGGCCAGTTCATCGACGTGGCCCTGCTGGACAGCATCATGCCCCTCATGGGCTGGGTGGCGGCGAACCTGCTCATCGGCGGCGAGCAGCCCACCCTCATGGGCAATGACAACTTCACGGCGGCCCCCAGCGGGACCTTCTGCACGCAGGACGGCCACATCAACATCGCCGCCAACAAGCAGGAGCAGTGGGAGGCGGTCTGTGATGTGCTGGGCGTGCCGGAGCTGAAGACCGATCCCCGCTTCCAGGAGCGGGACACCCGCAAGAAAAATCGGCGGGAGTTGACTCCTCTCCTGGAGGCTCGGCTTAGCCAGAAACCTACCGGTTTCTGGGTGATGGAACTGAATCTGAAAGATGTACCCAGCGGAGAAATCCTGGGCCTTGAGGCCGCATTGCGGCAGCCTCAGGTGGAGCACCGGCAGGTGCTGCAGAAGGTCCCGGTGGCTGGGTTCGGTGACATCGAGGTGTTCGGGCTCACGGCCCGCTTCGACAAGACGCCAGGGGCCGTGGAGACCCCCCCGCCCACCCTGGGCGAGCACAATGCACAGGTCTACGGGGCCCTTGGGCTCTCCGAGGCCGAGCAGTCTGAACTGAAAGCCAAGGGCGTCATCTGAGGAGCCAGTCATGGGCATGAGCGTTGTGGAAAAGATCCTGGCCCGCGCCTCGGGCCTCCCTGCCGTGGCTGCGGGGGATGTGGTGGAGCCCAAGGTGGACCTGGCCATGTCCCACGAGAACGCGGCCCTGGTGATCAACCAGTTCCAGGAGGTGTTCCAGGGCACGGGGCAGGCACCGACGGTGTGGGATCCCTCGCGGATCGCCATCATCTTCGACCACCGGGTGCCGGCGGAGTCCCCCAAGACCGCCACCAACCACAAGAAGATCCGCCAGTTCGTGGCGGCCAACGGCATCACCAAGTTCCACGACGTGCGCGGCGACGTGGGCGGCATCTGCCACCAGATCCTCCCCGAGTACGGCTACGTGCGACCGGGCTTCGTGGTGGTGGGGACGGACTCTCACACCACCAGCCACGGCGCCCTGGGGGCCTTCAGCTTCGGCGTGGGTGCCACGGAGATGGCCTCGGCCTGGGCCCTGGGCATCGCGGTGAACATCGAGGTGCCCGCCACCATCAAGGTGGTGGTGTCCGGCACCTTCCCCCCCATGGTCGGTCCCAAGGACCTGATCCTGCACCTCATCGGCCTGCTCACGGCCCAGGGTGCCAACTTCAAGGTGCTGGAGTTCCACGGCGAGACCATCCGCCAGATGAGCACCAGCGGGCGCATCGCCATCTGCAACATGAGCGTGGAGGCTGGTGCCACCTCGGGCATTGTTCCGGGGGATGCGGAGACGGTCCGCTACCTGCGCGAAGAAGCGGGCGTCACGGACGCCATCGACTGTGTCACGCCAGATGCCGATGCCACCTACGTGCGCACGGTGGAGATCAATGTCTCGGCCCTGGTGCCGCAGATCGCCTGCCCCCACATGGTGGACAACGTGAAGCCCATCGACCAGGTGCTGGGCATCCCCGTCCAGCAGATCGTCATCGGCAGCTGCACCAATGGCCGCCTGGATGACCTGGCCGCCGCGGCCGACATCCTGCGGGGCAAGAAGGTCGCTGAGGGTACCCGCATGCTGGTGTTTCCGGCCTCGAGCAAGATCTTCGCCCAGGCCCTGGACAAGGGCTACATCCACGACTTCATGCGGGCCGGGGCCGTGGTGATGAACTCCGGCTGCGGGCCCTGCCTGGGGGTCCACGAAGGTGCCCTGGGGGATCACGAGGTGGCCCTCAGCACCACCAACCGCAACTTCAAGGGCCGCATGGGCAACCCCACCGGCGAGGTCTACCTGTGCAGCCCCGTGGTGGCGGCGGCTTCCGCCATCACCGGCGTCATCACCGATCCGAGAAAGGGCTGACCCATGCCGAAAGTGATCATCGCCCTCGAGAACGACATCAGCACCGACGACATCTACCCGGGCCGCTTCATGGCCACGGTGCTGCCCACGGAGACGCCCCAGTTCGCCTTCTTCGACCGCACAGACTTCAACGCCAGCCTGAAGGCCAAGGCCTTCCCGCCGGGCTCGGTCATCGTCGGCGGGGAGAACTTCGGCTGCGGCTCCAGCCGGGAGCAGGCCTGCTCGACCTTGAAGGGCTACGACCTGGCCGTGGTGGCCCGGAGCATCTCCCGGATCTTCCTGCAGAACAGCATCAACCTGGGCCTGCAGGTGGTCATCTGCCCCGGCATCGAGGCCACTGAGGGCGACGACCTGGAGATCACGGCGGACCAGGTGCTCAACCACAGCACCGGGAAGGCCTACGACCAGGTGAAGCTGCCCGCCGCCCGCAAGGGGATCATGGACGCCGGTGGGCTCATCGCCTACACCCGAGCCCGCCTGCTGGCGCGGGGCTAAGCCTTAGGCGAAGCTGCCCCCGGTGGCCATGGGGGCCAGCTCCAGGGGATCGTAGTCCGCTGCGGTCACCCAGGACTCCATGAAGCTGAGCACTGACGCGGCCCGGAAGAACAGCAAAGGCACGCCGTTGACCAGTGCCACCGGGAGTCCGCTCTGGCGCGGCCAGCTGCGGGCATCCAGGAGCTCCCGCTCCACGATGTAGAAACCGGCCGCATCCAGGATGGAGACCATCTCCTGGGCCAGCACCAGCTCTCCCTGGGTAAAGCGGCGCAACCCCTCCTCGGGGGCGTATTCGGTCACGGCTGTCTGTGGCTTCACGGGACCCCCTGGGGTTCTTACCTTCATCGGCCCCCAAGGCCGCTGACATGAATTTCAGTTATTTTTTTCTTGGATGCCTACTCGGTGGTCTCCTGAGCGTCCTCGGGGCAGGGGTGGTGATGGTTGCGGATGGCGTAGAGCGCCAAGTCGTAGTCCGGCTCCAGTGTTAGTTCTGTCACCAGTTCCGTGTGCATGACCGTTCCGTTTTCGTCCAGAGCCACCACCGCCCGGGCCAGCAGGCCCCGCAGGGGGCCGTCCACCAGGGTGACGCCAAAGGCCTTGCCGAAGTCCGGGTGACGGAAGGCCGAGGCCGTTATGACGTTCGCCAGCCCCTCCGTGCTGCAAAAGCGGCTCTGCGCAAAGGGCAGGTCCATGGAGACGCAGAGCAGCACCGTGTCCCGCAGGTCGGCGGAGGCGTGGTTGAACCGGCGGACGCTCTCGGCGCAGGTGGCGGTGTCCAGGCTGGGGAAGATGCTCAGCAGGACGCGGCGGCCCTCCAGATCCACGCTGGTGAGCTCCGTGAGGTCCTTCTGGATGAGGGTAAAGGGCGGGGTGGCGTGGCCCGGGATGGGCAGCTCGCCGCAGGTGTGGACAGGGGTGCCGTTCAGGGTGAGGGTGGCCATGGGAAACCTCCAGCGGGGTCATGCTACCCCCATCTTCGGAAACCGGAAGAGCACTCTTGACCTTGGGGTCCGGCACCTCCATGGGCAGGGTAAACAGGGCTGGCCCATGGGGCTGAAACAGGGTCTACCCGTAAGGCACTTCTCCCCCTCATCCCCTTCATCCCTGTTTATTAAAGGCTTTTTCTACTGGGATGAAGGGGATGAAGGGGAGAAAAAATAGCCTGTCGCCAGGCTTCTATCTCCGCCAAGCGTCCTTGTGTCGTCCCGGATCTTCGCCTGGGGGATACTGATGGCGGAGGTCCCCATGAAGATCCTGCTCCTCGGCTCTGGCGGCCGGGAACATGCCCTGGCCCTGAAGCTCAAGGCCGGGGGGGCGGAC
>CAITBU010000049.1 GCA_903890595.1 uncultured Holophagaceae bacterium
GCCCAGACCTTTGGCCCCACCCTCACGGGCCACTTTCTGGGCAAGCAGGATGGTCAGGCCATCCAGGTGGATCTGGATGCCGATCTGGGACTGAGCAAGGACAAGGTTGTCCCGGGCTTCTTCCTCGACTACCAGGGCCCCCGCTTCGCCTTCCAGGTCACCAGCGGGACCACGGACTACCGTGGCGACCGGGTGGTGAACCGCGCCGTCACCATCAATGGCGTCACCTATGCCTCGGGATCGCGGGTCCAGTCCCACGTGAAGCTGGCATCGGTGGACGGCATCTGGACCATCAAGTACATCAGTGACCCTGCGGGCTGGCTGGGGATCGACCTGGGCGTCCAGGCCTGGACCCTGAGCATGGACGCCACCGGCACTGCCCCGGTGCCCGCCGCTGCCATCGCCGCCAACACCAGGGTGACTGCCCCCATCCCGCAGATCGGCCTCTCCGGCGGCGCACGCGGCTTCAATGGCGCCATCGAAGCCAAGGCCTATGTGCACTATCTGGGCTACAAAGGTGCGAAGTACACCCTCACCGGGGCGGACATCCGGGTGTTCCCCGTGTCCTGGTTCGGGCTCCGTGCTTTCTACGAAGCCGGCCGCTTTGATGTGCCGAAGGGGTCCGTCAAGGACGACCTGGAGTTGCAGCTCGATCGGAAGGGTGTGGGCTTCGGAGCGGTTGTCCGGTTTTAAAAAAATGGAATGTTACGAGAAAATATCTGTGGATTTGGCCATTCCTGTCATGCTGTGAGTTCGTGACCTGCCATGGGCAGACCTCACGTACACGCAATGACGGCCTTGTCTGGGGAAAGTCATCGCTTCACGTTCACCAGACAGTAGGCAGGTAACAGTCATGGCTCAAGGCATCGTCAAGTGGTTCAACGCAGAAAAGGGCTACGGATTCATCACCCCCGACGAGGGCGGCGCTGATCTCTTCGTCCATCACACCGCCATCCAGGGCGGCGGCTTCCGCACTCTGGATGAGAACCAGCGCGTCTCCTTCGAGGTTGCGCAGGGTCAGAAGGGCCCTCAGGCCACCAACGTCCAGAAGGTCTAACCTTCTCGCAGTTCAAAAAAGGCGGCCTTCGGGCCGCCTTTTTCTTTGTCCCTAGCAGGGGACCTCCTCAGCGAAAAAGCGGAACCGCCGATGACGCCGATGGCGCAGATGAATGCACTGGTTCCGAGGTCGGAACCAGGTCCCTAAATGTCCGAGCCTAGTGATGCCCGTGCCCGTGGTCGTCGGCCACGGCGGCCTTGCCGATGAACTCGGGCTTGCGGCCGAAGAAGACCACCCAGATGCCGAAGCCGGCGAGGACGGCCAGGGCGATGCCCAGGAAGGCAGGCCGGGCCGCTGCTGCGGCGGGGCTGCTGAAGCCAATCAGACCCAGGACCGCACCCAGCAGACCCACTGTCACCAGGAGCAGGCCCCAGCGGGAGGCGTCCACGGGTCGCTGGCCCACTTCTTCAGGCAGGGTGCCCAGGGGGGTGCGGACCTCCCCTGCCATATGCGTGCCCTGGAACACCAGGACAGTGAAGATCAGGAAATAGAAGACCAGGAAGATCATGGGGACTCCAGGGCCTCCAGGATCGCATGGATGGCCCCTCTGCGGCATCTGAAGCCTGGAGTGGAAAAGGGGGGTTGACAGGGTTAAACGGTCGTTTAAGATCAGATTTCGAGTTAATCACTCGATTGATTCAATGGTGGGGCCCCATGACTGTTGATCCGCATTCCCCCGATACCCGCAGCCGATTGCTGGAGTCGGCCATTGTTCACTTCGCTGCCCAGGGCTTTGAGGGCGCCGGCATCCGTGAGATCGCCAAGGATGCCCAGGCCAACTCGGCGCTGGTGGCCTACCACTTCTGCGGCAAGGAGGGCCTCTACCGGGAGGCCCTCAAGACCATCTTCAGCCGCAAGCCTTCTCCCCTTGCCGACCTGGCGCCGGTGCCGCCAGCGGATGCGCCGGGGGCTCGAGAGGCAGCCCTCCAGAGTCTCCGGGACTACATCCGGGTCTTCGTGGTGAAGCTCATGGACTGCGACCCGGGCCATCCCGTCGACGAGGCGGCCATGGTCCTCATGGCCCGCGAGATGCAGTCCCCTCGGCCCGCTTCCGCAGCGCTGCTGCTGGAGCATGTCCAGCCCTATGTGGCCTACCTGATGGCGTGCCTGCAGGCCCTCCGCCCCGACCTGGACGACGAAGCGCTGTTCGCCATGGGCGGCAGCATCCAGGGACAGCTGATCCACTTCCGCAACTCCCTCGGGATCACCCGCCTGATCCGCAACAACCCTGCCTATCCCGAGGACCTGGAAGCCATCATCCAGCACTTCACCGACTTCAGTCTCCGGGGCCTAGGGGTTCCGGAAGCCTTCCCGCAGACGAGGCCCTGACATGTTCCTGATCTCTCCTCCCGCCCTTCTTGCGCCGCCACCGGCCGAGGCTCCTCAGGCCGCCATGCCCCTGGCGCTGGCCGATGCTTTGTCCCGGGCCCGCCAGGAAAACCCCCTGCTGCGTGCCGCCAAGGCCCGCGTGGACGAGCGCCGCGGCCTCATCACCACCACCCGCGCCGATGCCCTGCCGCAGATCACACTGGTGGGCGACTTCACCCGCACCCGGGACGTCAGCATGCTCAACAGCAGCTTCGCGGAGTTCGCCCCGAAGATCGGGATCCCTGTGGACTCGCTGGTGGGCACCCGGGGCGTCTATACGAGCCAGGCCACCCTGGTGCAGCCGCTCTTCTACTGGGGCAAGCTGGGCACGGCCGTCGACATCGCGCTCATGGGTGAGAAGGAAGCCGCCCTGGCCTTCACCACCTCGGAGCTGGACGTGCTCCACGGCGTGGCCAAGGCCTACCTGGCCGTGCTCTCTGCGCAGGCCGAGTTGGATGTGGTGGACAGCCGCCGCCAGACCGCTGTCCGGTTTGTGGCAGATGTGAACGCCAAGCTGGAGGCCCAGTCGGCCACAGAGCTGGACCGCCTCCGGGCCGAGAGTGAGCTGCTGGCCGTGATTCCCGAGGCCCTGCAGGCGGAGGCCCAGGTGAAGCGCGCCACGGAGGTGCTGGCGGGCCAGCTGGGCCTGGATCCCAAGGCTCCTCTGGCCCTGGCAGACCTGGGTCGCCCTGCTCCCGGGAGTGCCCCCGAAGGCGCCGAGCGCAGTGAGCTGGCCCAGCTGCGCCAGCAGGAAGCCATGTTCCGCGCCAACGAGAAGATCATCGCCTCGGATCTGCGCCCCAAGTTCGACCTGACGGCCAGCTACGGCTACCAGGCCGCCAAGAGCGACAACCTCTTCCATGAGCCCTACGACACCTGGCGCGTGAGCGTCACCATGAAGTTCCCCATCTTCGATGGCCTGCGCAGCTCCGGGAAGCAGGCCCAGAATCGGGCCCAGCTGGAGCAGGTCCGGCAGCTGCGTACCGACCGGGAGCGGGGCATTGCCGTCGAGCAGCGCTCCTCGGAGCGCGACCTCACAACGGCTACGGCCCTCGCTGAGGCCGCCGGGAAGGCCCACGCCGCCGCCCTGGAGGCCCTCCGCGTGAGCCGCGAGTCCTTCGACCAGGGCCTCATCACCTCGCTGGACCTGCTGCAGGCCGAGCGGGCGGAGCGCCAGGCCGAGAGCCGCCGCCGCCGTGCCGACCTGGGCCTCTGGTCTGCCCGCTTCGATCAGCGCCGCGCCCTCGGCCTCCCCCCTCTCTAAGACTCAGACCTCAACGCTTTCGGAAAGGAACACCCATGCGCACCAAAACGATCGTCTATGCCCTGGTCCCCGTCGCCATCATCGCCGGCGCCGCCACCTACCACCGCACCCAGCGCAACACCGAGCTGAGTCACCAGACCACAGTGAAGGCCGCAGGCCTGCTGGCGGTGACGGTGGTGCCGGTAGAGGAACACACCTTCCGTCCCGCCGTGCCCTTCACGGGAACCCTGGTGGCTGTGAACCGCGCTGAGCTCAAAGGTGAGGTCACGGGCCGGATGACGCGCGTGGCCGTCCAGGAAGGCGACACGGTGGCTGCCGGCGCCCTGCTGGGTGCCCAGGATGAAGACGACTACCTGCTGGGGGTGCAGGCCGCCGAGGCCCAGTTGGCCCAGGCCAAGGCCCAAGCCTTGCAGGCCCAGCGGGACAATGACCGCGCCATTTCTCTGCTGGAGAAGCGCAGCATCACCAAGCAGTCCGCCCAGCAGGCCGAGACCGCCTACAACGCCAACCGGGCCGCCGTCCAGGCAGCCGAGAGCAACCTGGGCCTCGCTCGGCTCCGCCTGAAGAAGGCCCGCATCGTGGCCCCCTTCGCAGGCCAGGTGGCCCGGCGTCTGGTCCAGCCCGGCGAGATGCTGAACCCCGGCCAGCCCGCCTTCGAGGTGGTGGACAACCGCAAGCTGGAGATCCAGGCCAACCTCTCGGCCGAAGTCATGGGGCTCGTGAAGCCCGGGCTTTCAGTCACCTTCCGTACGGCCGGCATCGGCCATCCGGTGGCGGGCACACTGACTCAGGTGAGCCCCTCCCTGTCGACGGATGGGCGCACCTTGCGCGTCCGCATCGAAGTGCCGAACCCAGACGGTCAGCTCAAGGGTGGCTTGTTCGTAGAGGGCGTCATCCTCGGCGTGGGTGAGGTTAAGCAGGCGGCCCTGCCGGCCACCCTCCTCAAGGCCGAGAGCGGCGACGCCGACCTCTTTGTGGCCCAGGAGGGCGTGGCCCGCCGCCGCAAGGTGTCCCTGGGGGTCGAGCAGAACGGCTTCCGCCCCGTCCAGGGCCTGGCTCTGAAGGACCTGGTCATCGATGCCGGCAAGGATCTGGTGGGTGAAGGCACGCGCCTCCAGGTCCTGACCACACCTGCGGGAGGGAAGTGACATGTTCCTTTCCGATTTTTCCATCCGACGGCCCGTCTTCACCGTCTGCATCATGCTGGCCTTGGTGGTGCTCGGCCTCTTCTCGGTGAAGGGCCTGGGCATCGAGCAGTTCCCCAACACCGACCTCCCCATCGTCACGGTCTCCATCATCTATCCCGGTGCGAGCCCCGAGTCTGTCAAGCAGGACGTGGTCAAGCAGGTGGAAGAAGCGGTCAATCCTCTGGAGGCGATCAAGGAGATCAGCTCCACCAGCCAGGAGGGTCTGGGTACGCTCCTGATCCAGTTCCAGCTCGGCCGTGACATTGATAAGGCGCTGGAGGACGTGCGCACCAAGATCGGCCAGATCCGGCGCACCCTCCCGAGCAACATCGAAGAACCCGTCATCTCCAAGTTCGATCCAGCCCAGCTGCCCGTGCTCTCCCTGGTGCTGAAGCCGGATGCGAAACACACAGCGATGAATGACCGGGAACTGACCCGCATCGCCAATGACTTCCTGAAGCGCCGCCTTGAGAACGTGAGCGGCGTGGGCAAGGTGGAGCTGGCGGGCGGCAGCACCCGGGAGATCCTCGTTCAGGTGGATCCCCAGGCCCTGGAATCCCGCGGACTCTCGCTGAACGCGGTCATGAATACCTTGGGTAACGACACGACGGCCATCCCCAGCGGCAGCCTCCTCCAGGGCCGGCGCGAGGTCTCCGTGAAGGTGGATGCCAAAGCAAGGTCCGTGGATGACTTCCGCCACGTGGTGGTGGGCAACAAGCTGGGCCGCCCCATCGAGCTGCAGGAGGTGGCCACGGTGGTTGACGGGGTGAGGGAGCGCCGCAGCCTGGCCCGACTGGATGGCCGGGATGTGGTCGCCCTGGAGCTGCAGCGGCAGACGGGTGGCAACACGGTCGCCATGGTGACCGCGGTGCGCAAGACCCTCTCCAGCCTGACGCCTGAGCTTGAGAGGCAGGGCGTGGAGGTGGTGACGGCCCGCGACAATGCGCGCTTCATCTCGGACAGCGTGGAGGACGTGAAGGTGTCCATCTACCTCGGTGGCCTGCTCACGGTGATCATCGTCTTCTACTTCCTGAAGAGCTGGCGGTCCACCCTCATCACCAGCCTCACCCTGCCCGTGTCCGTGATCTCCACCTTCATCATCATGAAGGCCCTGAACTTCACCCTGAACACCATGACCTTGATGGGCCTCAGCCTGGCCATCGGCATCCTCATCGACGACGCCATCGTGGTCCGGGAGAACATCACCCGCCACGCGGAGATGGGTAAGGACCATGTCACCGCCGCCCGCGAGGGCACGGCCGAGATCGGCCCTGCCGTCATCGCCACCACCCTGTCGATCCTTGCGGTGTTCGTGCCCGTGGCGTTCATGGGTGGCATCGTGGGCAAGTTCTTCTTTCCTTTCGGCATCGTGGTGGCCTTCGCTGTGGCCGTCTCGCTGTTTGTGAGCTTCACCCTGGATCCCATGCTCAGCGCCGTCTGGCCGGATCCCGAGCACGAGCGCAGCGCCGATGCCCACGTCCACTACCGTGGCACCAACCCGATCATGCGCAGTGTCGAGGCCTTCAGCCGCACGCTGGACCGCTGGGAGATCTACTACAAAGCCGCCATCGAGTGGGCCTTCGGGCACCGGTGGACCGTCATGGGGATCGGCTTCGGCAGCTGGGTGCTGGCCATGTCGCTCATCGGGCTGCTCGGCAACAACTTCATGCCTGACTACGACCGCGGCGACCTGGCGGTGTCCTTCAAGGCTGAGCCAGGCTCCAGCCTCCAGACCACGCGCCAGAAGGCCGAGGCCATCGAGGCCATCATCAAGGCCACTCCCGGCGTGGAGCTGGCCTACACCACCATCGGCACAGGCCTCAACGGGACCATCAACTCCGGCAACATCTACGTGAAGCTGAAGGAGGGCCGCCGCCCCCACCACATCCAGATCCGGCGCCAGATCCGGGAAGCCTTCCGTGCCGTGCCCGGGGTCGAGACCACCGTGGGCACCGTCAATGACTTCGGCCAGCAGTCCCCCATCATGATCGCCGTGCAGGCCCCGGACCGAGAGTCCGTGATCCGCGCCGTTCCCCTGGTGAAGGAGGCCCTGCGCTCGGTACCCGGGGCGGTGGACATCGCCACGAGCCTGGACAGCGGCAAGCCCGAGCTGCGGCTGGTGGTGGACCGCAAGGCCGCCTCGGACCTGGGCGTGAGCCCCTCCGCCGTGGCCCGCATGGTGCGCCCCCTCGTGGATGGCGAGAAGGTGGCCAAGTATGAGGACGAGACCGGCGAGCAGCGGGACGTGCGCGTGCGCCTCGCCGATCAGGAGCGGCGCCTCTCGACTCAGCTGGCCAACCTCACCGTGGAGAGCACCAAGGACCTGGGTGGCGGGAAGCATCCGCTCATTCGCCTGAACCAGGTGGTCCGCTTCGAGGAGGGCATCGCTCCCGCCAAGCTGCAGCGGCACGATCTCATGGAGGAGGTGGAGGTCAATGCCAACTTCGAAGGGGCTACCCTCGGCGAGGTGAGCGCCGCCGCCGCCAAGAAGGTTGAGGCCCTCAAGGCCAGCGGGAAGCTGCCCGAGGGTCTGCGGGTGGAGTTCCTGGGCCAGACCCGGGACAGCAAGGAGACCGCCGGCTACATGGGGCAGTCCCTGCTCCTGGCCGTGTTCTTCATCTACTTCGTGCTGGCCAGCCAGTTCGAGAGCTTCAAGCTGCCCATCACCATCATGCTCAGCTTGCCGCTGTCCATGGTGGGCATGGTCATGATGCTCTTGGTCACCGGCGACAACATGTCGATGATGACCAGCATCGGCATGATCCTGCTCATGGGGCTCGTGACCAAGAACGCGATCCTGCTGGTGGACCACGCCCTGCATCTGGAGCGGGAGGAGGGCATCTCCCGGCGCCAGGCCATCATCCGGGCCGGCACCGTGCGGCTGCGGCCCATCCTCATGACCAGCTTTGCCATGATCGGCGGCATGCTGCCCCTCTTCCTGGCCCTGGGGGCGGGTGCTGAGATGCGTGCCCCCATGGCGCGCGCCGTGGTGGGTGGGCTCATCACCTCCACCATGCTGACCCTCATCGTGGTGCCCGTCTTCTTCGAGATCCTGGAGGACATGAGCCTGGCCAAGGCCTGGGCCTGGATCCAGCGTCGCCTCGGCCTGACGGTGGTCGAGCCTGACCCCGTCCAGCCCCTGGCGGAGGCCCCCGATGCCTGAGCTGACCTTCCAGGAGGCCGTGGAGACCCGCCGCACGGTGCGCACCTTCCTGCCGGACCCGGTCCCTCAGGACGTCCTGGACCGGGCCCTGGACGCGGCTCTCCGGGCACCCAGCTCCAGCAACCTCCAGCCCTGGGAGTTCGTGGTCATCCGCAGTGAGACCGTCCGCCAGGCGGCCAATGCCGCCTGCTTGGATCAGCTACCGGTCCGCTCCGCCCCGGTGCTCATTGCCCTGGTGGCCCACCGGGAGACCTGGCGGCGCAACCGGGATGAGATCCTGCGCACCTTCGAGGCCCGGGGCAGCCTGCGCCCCAGCATGGGCAGCTACTACCGCCGCATCCTCCCAACGGTCTACACCACGGGCCCCTTCGGTCTCCTGGGTCCCCTCAAGCGGGGGCTGGCCCGCATCGTGTCGCTGTTCCGCCCCACGCCCAACCTGGGCACCCGAGGCGACCTGCGGGTCATGGTCCACAAGAGCACGGCCCTGGCTGCCGCCACCTTCATGCTCGCCCTGCGCGCCGAGGGCTACGACAGCTGTCCCATCGAAGGCTTCGA
>CAITBU010000050.1 GCA_903890595.1 uncultured Holophagaceae bacterium
GACTTCCTGCTGGGCCTCCTGGACCGGGCCGGGGGCAATGTCAGCCTGGCGGCCAGGCTCGCCGGCAAGGAGCGCCGCAGCCTGGGGAAGCTCCTCAAGAAGCACGGGCTCGCCGCCGCAGCAGGCTCGGGCCGGACGCCCATCGGGGTGGGTCTGCCTGCTTAGGGTGGGTGCATTTTGACCCAGGGTGAGTCGGTCCGGTGGGGGTGACTCCCCGGCGATGGGGCCAGGCAGGGGCCTGGCCGGTTCAAAGGCGCCCCAATGCTGTCAACGGTTTGGATGGTTTGTTGCTCTCCGGGGCACCCACCCTCCCCCATGACGGACAGCGTTGGCGTGCAGGTTGCCAGTGGTGAAGTCTCATCCCCCCACTGAATGGAGGCCACCGTGCCGAACGACCCCAAAGACCACCGCATTAGCGTGATCCCGGAACACCCTTCCAAGCATGGTGGACGCCTGGGCCGCCACCTTCACTTTGACGAGCGCAGCCGTGGGTTCCAGGTTCAGCTGGCCCCGGACGCGGCCATCCAGACCCGCATCTGGGCCCGTCCCACCAAGCCCTTCAGCCAGGGGGAGCTGGGCTCCTGCACCGGAAATGGCGCCGTGGGGGTCATCTGCTCAAAGCCCTACCGGCATACGGGGATCCGCTACACCGAGATTCTGGCCCGGAAGGTCTACGCCCTGGCCACCAAGCTGGACACCGTCGCCGGCGTCTGGCCCCCCACGGACAATGGCTCCACGGTGCTGGGTGCCATGAAGGCGCTGCGGGAAATGGGGCTCACCAAGGGCTACCACTGGTGCTTCGGGCTGGATGATGTCCTGAAGACCCTGTCGACCACGGGCCCCGTGGAAGTGGGCCTGAACTGGTACGAGGGCTTTGACAAGCCGGATGCCAGTGGCCTGGCCAAGGTGAGCGGCGAGATACGGGGTGGCCACGCCTTCGAGCTGATTGGCGTGGATGCGGAAAAGAAGCTGGTGTGGGCCGTCAACTCCTGGGGCTCCGACTGGGGCCTGAAGGGCCGCTTCGCCTTCTCCTGGAAGGACCTGGACCGCCTCCTCCACGAGGACGGCGAAGCCTCCACGGTGACGATGTAGGCGCACTGGCTAGGCTGACGCCAGGGCCCCCGGAGCCCTGGTGGCCCTGGCATTGAACCGGTCCGGGGGTGCCCATGAGCAAGGCCTTTTCACCCTTCACCCTGGGCGTGGGAGTCACAGCCATGCTGGCCCTGGCCCCCGGGTTGGGCCTCGGTCCCAAGTCGCCTCCCTCCACCGCCGTAGCGGGGGGGGAGGCGCCGATTGTCGGTGAGGGGAAGCTCCCCCGGGCCGAAGGGGCTGAGGCCCTTCTGGAGCAGTGCCTGGCAGAGCGCCCCAGGGTGGGCGAAGCCACCATGGGAGCCACCATCCTCACCCTGCCTGATCCCCAGCGCACCCGCATGGGGTTCTGGTTCGACCTGCGATTGCATGCGGTGCAACGAGCCTTCAAGGACTGCGGGTTCCTGCCCAGGGCCTACTTCCTGCCCTGGGAGGCCAAGGCCAAGGAAGCATCTGCCCCGGGGCGCTCTTCGGGGTTTCCAGACGCAAGCCCCGGGCTTATCTGGTTTGCCCGTGAGCGGGCCGCTGGGGAACCTCCAGGGGCTCCCACGGCCTATCACGCCCTCTTCATCGTGGGAGAGAGCCAGCTGATCGGCATCAACCGGAAGGCCATGGCCAGTGCCCTGAACCTGGCTGGGAAGGCCCTGGGTCCGCCGGGGGATCGCGCTGTCACTGTTCTGGGCCCCCAGTTCTCGGGTAGCCTCACCTCCCTGGGTGCCGCACTGGAGGTCCACCTGCGCACCCCGGCGGCCCCCTCCATCCGAATTCAGGGCACCACCACCCTGGATGCCCGGGCGGCGGAGGCCCTGCGCACCATGGCTGGTGGGGTTGCACCACCCCGCCTAACCGTCTCCAGCTGGCTGTGCAACCTGTCGGGCTCCGCCAAGAACGACCTATTGCGGTGGTACATCAAGGAGGCTGGATGGCCGGAGCCCAGCACCAAGATGGCCATCTTCACCGAGTCGAACACAGTCTACGGGGTCGGTACCACCCAGGGCGACCAGATCGCCACGGTCCTTTTCCCCATGGGCCTCTCCCGCTTGAGGGCGGAGCGCCACGCCATGGAGCGTGGCATCGCCAAGGGGGACGAGGCCATGGAACTCGTGCTGCCTTCGACCCTGCTGGGGCCCTCGGAGGAGGACGCCAACCGGGGGATGGACACCCTCCCGCAGTTCGCCTCGGACACCATCCGCAACGCCGAGCTGACCCTCGCCGGAACCATCGTGAGCCTGGCACGGCGCGGCTACACCCACATCGGAATATCTGCCTCCGACCCCCAGGACCTTATCTTCCTGGCCGAGCGGATCAGGGCCTACCACCCCAGCTGCACGCTCTTCACCACCAGCGGCAACCACCTGCTGTTCGCCCACCCCAACTTCAGCAGCGCCATGGATGGGATGGTGCTGTTCGGCGGCTACCCCCTAACCGATCCCATGCGGGCGATCTCCCTCAAGGACAAGGACCTGGAATCGCCCGTTCGGTTCACCTCTGAGGGCGAGTACGCCGCCTACTACGCCGCCCTTCTGGCCCTGGAGCCCTCCCGGGCAGAGGCACCGGATCGGCGCTTCTGGGGGAAGCAAGGGCTGGTCTCGATGGTGAAGTCAGGCAACATCTGGCCCCTTCGCCATGGCGGGGTTCAGGTGACCGCAAGCGGAGTCACCCACTGGGAGCGGGGCCTGGACGCTCAATACCTCACCGCCGCCCAAGCCAGCCCGGACCTGGCCCGCTATGCCCTCTCCCGCCTGCAGCAACTGAGCCTGCTGGTGGTCTTGCTGGGGGGGATCGCCTGGTGGTGCTTCCTGAGGCCTCTGGACGAAGTGCGGGGCGTCCCGGCGCCGGCCTCAGGGCTCCGGTCCTACCTCAATCTGGTGGCGGGCTCGGTGCTGGCCATGGCGGTCCTGGCCCTGCTTGGGGTGGGCTACCTCCTCCCCCTCGCCGTCCTGCTGAAGGCCCCCGTGGGTAATGTCACCTTTCTGTATGTGAACCTGCTCCTGCTGGCGGGGTTCCTGGCCCTGGCCGCACGGGCCCTTCAGGGCTGGCTGGGGTGGGGGCGAACCGTTCTCCTTCTCGCCCTGGCGTTGCTGCCCGCTGCGGGGGTGGGGCTGTGGGGGTGGTTCCACTTCCTGACCTTCATGCCGGGCTACCTCCGCTTCACCTCCCCGGGCCGAGGGGTGTCGATCCTGCCCGCCTTCCTGGCCCTGACCTCGGCCCTCGCCCTCATCCTGCGCACTCGGTTTGATGTCCGGCGCCAGGGGCACGCCGCCCTCTGGCCCGCTCCATTGGGGCTCTCGGAGGTCCACGGCTTGCCGCTCCGGCACCTTCGCAGGCTCCGCTACCAGACTTGGAGCTACCTCCTTGTCGGCGTGCTGCTGGCCTTCCAGTGGCTGCTGCAGGGGGGCGTGATCCGCACCCTCATGGAGGTCCAGGGTGTGGCCGCCTTGGCGGTGGCGGTGGGGGGCTGCATCTTCATCACTTCTCTGGCCCTGTTTTGGCAGCTCCACCGGGGCTGGGGGGAGCTGGCCCGCATCCTGGACGAGCTGAACGTCGCCCCCTATCGGGCCGCCTTCGCCGAGGCCGGCAGGCTGATGGAGTGGAACGCCATGCGGGCCCTGGGCCGCGGCCTCGAGACCCATCGCTCCAGCCGGCGCGGGCGGGAGCTGATGGAAGCCCAGCAGGGCTGGGCGGGAGTAGCCGTTCCGGCCTTCGCCGAGGGACTCGCTGCCCTCCACCGCGAGGAGGCCAGTGTTCCACCCAGCCGAGAATCCCTGAACGGCTACGCCCGCTGGCAGTTCCGCATGCGGGTGGCGGGCCTGATGACCCTCTGCGGCGACCACCTGCAGGGAGCCTGTCGCCTGCACCCAGAGGAGGCTGCCTGCCACCGGGAGGACTTGAATCTGTTCTCGGCCCTGCGCGCCGTGATCTTCCTCCGCCAGGCCTTCCTCGTTTCACGTCACCTCCTGGTGGGCTCCCTGGGCTCGCTGCTCCTGCTCCTGTTTGGCCTGGCAGCCCTTGATTTCCAGCCCAAGGTGGACGCCATCGCCGTCCTCGGTGCCGTCCTGCTGGTCATGGCCGGGTGGGTGACCCTGCGGATCATACAGGTGGAGCGGGATCCGCTCCTCTGCCTCATGGAAGGGACCGACCCCGGCAAGGTGCAGCTGAGCTTGGGGCTGGTGGAGAACGGCATCCGCTTTGTCCTGGTGCCCCTGGTCCTCCTGCTGGCGACCTTCAGCCCTGCGTTGGGCGGGCTGTTGACCCAGGTCTTCAACCCCCTCGTGCACCTGCTGAAGTGAGCCTATGGGCAAGGGCAGAACGGGTCAAAAGGAGGTTCCATCCCCTTGCGGAGGATTAATCCAATGCTGCGGCCTTCCGGTATACCACCTGACCGCCTCTTCCCAACCCCGTCCGGGAACGCCTGATTCTCGGCCCCCCGGATCTGCAACTGGACCGCATCGATCTGCACCCAAGCGAGAGGCCAGACCTTCCGAAGCACTCCCCTGTCTCCATGGAGAGAAGGGGAGCGCTCCAATGAACTTGAGGAAGGTGACATCTTTGACAGCCCTGCTGTCCTTTACCGTCCTGGTGAGCACGGGATCGCGCCAAGCGGATCAGCCTGGCCAGGCCCGATTTCCTGGTGGCGACTGGACTGACGGCGCTCTTTGTCGTTGGTCCACTCTTCGGTTGGCCAGCCTTCCAGCGGCACTCTGCGAAGTAGGAATGGAGCAGGGGGGCCGAGCCTGCTGCCCCCGCGACAATTTGACGCAACTGCCACCGGAAGGGCGATGGCTATGGTTGAGTGGAGGCGGGCGCTAAGGCCACCACCCACTCAATCCCAACGAAGGAAAACCGAGGAGCCACGGCATGAACCCGATCTCTCATCGATCCACACAAGCCCTGGCCATGCTGGTCCTCGGAGCCAGCAGTCTCATGGGTCAGCAGGCAGGCAAACCCGCTTCTGCTGCGGTCGTCCCAGGGACCGCTTCTGTCCAGGTCGAAGCCCCAGAGGCTTGCCAGCACTGTGGAATGAACCGAATTCGATTCTCCCGCAGCCGGATGCTGGTGAAGTACTCGGATGATTCCCAGGCCGGGACCTGCAGCCTTCGCTGCCTGGTGGTCGATCTGGACGCCAAGGGGAAGAAGACCGTCTCCGCCCTCTTTGTTGGCGACTACGGCGTGGAAGGGAATCCCCTGATCGATGCCCGGCTGGCCACCTGGGTGATCGGTGGCAAGCTCCGCGGGGTCATGACCCCAGTCGCAAAATGGGCTTTCGCAGCTCGGCCTGCCGCGGAGGCCTTCATCGCCGTGAATGGCGGTCAGCTGGCCACCTTTGCCGAGGCGGAGACAGCGGCGAGGGAGGACTTCAAGGGGAAGCGTTGACGCACGTCCAGGCGTTGGCTTGGGGCGTGAAGGCGTGCCTGCTGTTCTGCGCCCTGCTCCTGGCCGGGTGCGCACAAAAACCCTCCACGCCAACGAGGGTCGTGGACTTCCCCCTGTCGGCCTACCAGCTGATCGATCAAGACGGCAGGGACGTTCACCTGGCAGGCACCTTCCCTGCGGATCGGCCCGTGGTGATCACCTTCATGTTCACCACCTGCAAAACAGACTGTCCGCAGTTGGCGGCCTCCTTCGCGACCCTACAGTCCCGGCTCGGGAGCGAAACGGGCAGGGTCCGATTGCTGGCCATCTCCCTCGACCCCGTGCAGGACTCACCCAAAGCCATGAAAGCCTTCCTGGCCCAGTTTCGAGCCAAGGAGGGCTGGGATTTCTACACGGGCAGCGACGCTGAACTGAGGCGACTCAGGCATGAGCTCATGGACAGGGTGCCGGGGGAAGGTCCGCTCATGCCCATCACCTTCCTGCGCTCTCCCCGGGACCAGCGGTGGATCCGCATTGCAGGTCAGCGTAGCTCATCGGAATTCATGGAAATCTGCGTGAAGGAAGGCGTCTTGTGACTCAATGAGTCGGCGTATATCGAGTCCCTCTGGTCCTAGGGGTGACCGAGAGCCGTCGCTGCAAGGCTTGCGAACCGCACGCTGCGATTCGGAGTGAGTTTGGAGTGAGTTTGCCGTTTTTGGATTCATTTTTAGATCCGGCAAACAAACGAAAAGGCCCTTTATTGCGGAGCCTGGCCGATAACCAGGTTGGGTTTTGACAGGTCCTCGAACGCGATGCGCTGGCCAGGCCCCCGGGAACCTACTTCAGGCGATCGCGGATCTTGCTGATGCCCGCTTCGGCGCACTGGTCATCCAGATGGCCACCGGGAGCGCCCCCCACACCGATGGCGCCGATGACCTCGGTGCCGACCCGGATCGGGATGCCACCTCCCAGGACAAGGAAACCGTCGATCATGGGCAGGTTGGCGGCGGCCGGGTTCTTCTGGACGGTCTCCAGGATGGCGCTGGTGTTGTTGCGGGCGGAGGCGGCGGTGAAGGCCTTACGGCGGCTGGCGTCGAGGGTGTGGGGCCCGGCTCCGTCGGCCCGGAGCAGCACCTTGACCTGGCCCGCCCGATCCACCACGGCGACGGTCACGGTCCAACCCTTCTCCTGGGCGAACTGCAGTGCCGCCAGGGCGGCCTCGCTGGCCATCGCCATTGAGATGGTTTTTTCGGTGCGGACGTCTTGGGCCGGGGCCCAGGTGCCAGGGGCGCAAAGGGCGACGAGGGCGGCCGCGGCGAAAAAGCGGTGTTTGAACATGTTTTCTCCTGTGAGGGTGCTGGCTCGCAGACATCCTATACGCAGAAAGGTGAATCACCAATGATTACTGAATGCTCACTTGTAAAAACAAGCGAGGTCTTCGAAAGGGTTTCGGGGTGAGTTCGGAGTGAGCTTGCCGTTTTTGGGCTCATTTCCAGATTCCCAAACAAACGAAAAGGCCCGATTGCTCAGGCCTTTGTGCTGGTAGGGCTAACGGGATTTCCTCCGCATCACTCCTGCGGCCTTGGCGCCAACTAGATTTCCCCCTCGCTCGCTACAATTTCGCCGCGCAGCTGTCAGCTGCGTACCTGCCGCAATGAATCTCGGCATGGAGGCCAAGTGAATTTGTAATAAAAGTTGAAAAAGATTAACGAAAGACCTAAATTAATTAGGCCTTTGTGCATGTGGATTCAACCATGTCTCTTCCCGACTTCTTCGCTGTCCACCCCGTCTTCACCCGGGAGGAGCTGGTGCGGCACCTCGCCGAAACGGGAGGAAGGGAGCCCAATGCCTCCACCGTCCGGGCGCTTCTGCGCTACCACCAGACCACGGGAAGGATCCTCTCGGTGCGGCGGGGCCTGTACGCCACCGTGGCGCCAGGCAGCACCCCCTCCTCGGCGCCCGTGGACGCCTATCTGGTCGGGGCCTTGGGGTGCCCCGGCGGCGTGCTTGCTTATCACACGGCCCTGGAACTCCACGGGCTGGCCTATTCCATCTTTGAAGCAGTCCAGGTCCTTTCCCCCCGGCTTCAGCGGGGCTGGTCGTTCCGGGGGGTGGATTACCGACCAGTCAAAGCCCGGGAACGCCTGGAGGATGTGGCGCTGGCCCTGGGTGTGGAAACCATGGACCGCCAGGGCCTCGACCTGCGGGTGACCTCGGTGAGTCGGACTCTGGTGGATGTCCTCGATCGCCCCGACCTGTCGGGCGGGTGGGAGGAGGTCTGGCGCTCCCTGGAGACGCTGAAGGTCGTGGACGATGCCGAGACGCTGGCCTACCTGGAGCGCCTGGGGAACGCTACGACCTCGGCCTTGGTGGGCTTCTACCTTGAACAGCACCCCGGCGTGCTGGATACCGCCGGGGAGACCCTGACCAAGATGGAAGCCCTGCGGCCGAAGGGCAGGCAGTACCTCGATAGGCAGGCGGGCGGGCGGTTGGCGGCGCGGTGGAATCTGATCGTGCCGGAAACCCACTGGCAGCGGAGCTGGGAGGAGATGCCATGAAGCTTTCGAAGGAGCGCCTGCTTCAGGAGGGTCTTCGAGGCGGAGGGCTTCGCGGTGCGCCGGGTGCCCGTTGAACATGCGGGGGGCAAGTGGCAGCTTCGCTACGCCGGTGCCCAGGGGCAGGGGGGCAACCTGGAGGTGGACCTCAACTACATGCACCGGGTCCC
>CAITBU010000051.1 GCA_903890595.1 uncultured Holophagaceae bacterium
GCCAGGGCCCGGTTGAGGTCGGCCAGGTTGGTGGTGGTGCCTCCGGCGGCGCCGTAGAGCAGGCTGATGCCGTAGATGAGGATGCCGCTGGAGAAGGCCCCCAGCAGGAAGTACTTCATGCCAGCTTCCACGCTGGTGGCGCGGTCTCGCAGGTAGGCCACCAGGACGTAAATGCAGATCGCCATCAGCTCGATGCTGAAGTAGACCGACATCAGGTCCGAAGCCCCGCACAGGAAGAGCATTCCCGAGAGGCTGAACAGGATGAGGGCGTAGTACTCCACGGTCTGCTGCTTGAGGCTGTCCAGGAGGCGCATGCTCAGGGCCACGGCCCCGGCGCAGCCCAGGATGCAGAGCAGCTGGAAGCCCCGGGCCAGGCCGTCCATGCGGTACATGCGGGAGAAGCCCTCGCCGTCCGGGGTCTTGAGGACCCAGAGGGCGGTGGCGGCCAGGATCACCAAGGTGATGGGCGCCCAGCGGTGCTTCTCATTCCGCGCGAAGGCGAGGTCGAGGGGCCACAGCATGAGGGTGGCCACGGTCATCAGGAAGAGTTGGGGGTAGATCAGGTGCGCATCTCGGAAGAGCGCATCCAGCAGCCCCTGCGCGAAGGGGGTCATTAGTGGGCTCCCACCTTGGCTGGCGCACCGTGGGCCGCGGGGGCGGCGTCATGGGCGGCAGGGGCGTGGGGATCAGCAGGAGCCGCGTGGCCATCGGCGGGGGCTGCGTCATGGGCGGCGGGGGCAGTCATGCCCTTCATGCCCAGCTTGGCGGCGGCGGCCTGCTTGGCGGCGAGGTCCTGGGCAGCGTGGAAGCCCGGGGTGACCTGCTCGACGAGCCTGCGCACCGGAGCGTCCATCACATCCATGATGGGCTTGGGGTAGAGGCCGATCCAGAAGGCCGCCAGCAGCAGCGGTGCGAAGTAGAGGATCTCGCGCAGGTTGAGGTCCTCCATCTTCTCGTTGACGGCGGTGATGGGGCCAAACATGACGCGCTGGAACATCCAGAGCATGTAGGCGGCACCCAGGATGATGCCCAGGGTGGCCACCACGGCGGCCCAGGGGAAGGCCTGGAAGCTGCCCATGAGGATCATGCCCTCACCGATGAACCCGTTGAGCAACGGCAGGCCGATGCTGCTCATGGTCATGATCATGAAGATGGTGGCGTAGACCGGCATGGTCTTCGAGAGGCCGCCGAAGTCAGCGATCATGCGGGTGTGCCGGCGCTCGTAGACGATGCCCACCGCGAGGAAGAGTCCGCTGGTGCTGATGCCGTGGTTGAGCATCTGGAAGAGACCGCCCTTGATGCCGTAGGGATTGAGGGCAAAGAGGCCCAGCATGCAGAGGCCCAGATGGCTCACGGAGGAGTAGGCCACCAGCTTCTTCATGTCCTTCTGGATCATGGCCACCAGGGCGCCGTAGATGATGCCAATGAGGGACAGGGCGATGAACCAGGGCATCAGGTCCTTGGTGGCAGTGGGCATGATGGGCAGCAGGAACCGGACAAAACCGTAGGTGCCCATCTTCAGCAGGATGGCGGCAAGGATCACGGAGCCGGCCGTGGGGGCCTGCACGTGGGCGTCGGGCAGCCAGGTGTGGAAGGGGAACATCGGCACCTTGATGGCGAAGCCGACGAAGAAAGCCAGGGCCATGAGGGTCTGGTAGCTCTTGGTCTGCTGGGCGATCACCGGGGCCATCGCATGGAAGCTGGCCAGGGAGAAGTCATAGACGCCGGTGGTCTTGTGCTGCAGGAAGTAGATGGCCAGGAGCGCCACCAGCATCAGCACGGAGCCAGCCAGGGTGTAGAGGAAGAGCTTGATGGCCGCATACAGCTTCTGGGGGCCGCCCCAGATGCCGATGAGGAAGTACATGGGGACCAGCATCACTTCCCAGAAGAGGTAGAAGAGGAACATGTCCTGGGTGATGAAGACGCCCAGCATGGCCGTCTGGAGCACCAGCAGCCAGAGGTAGTACTCCTTGTGCCGCTCCTGGATGGAGCCGAAGGAGCAGGCCACCGCGATGGGGCCGATGAAGGTGGTCAGCAGCCAGAGCAGGAGGCTGATGCCGTCCATGCCGACGCTGAACTTGACCCCGAGCGCCGGGATCCAGCTCCAGGCCCCAGCCCACTGGACCGCATCGCTGGCGCGGTCGTAGCCGAACCAGAACGGGAGGCTCAGCAGCAGGCTGGCGATCATGACCAGGAGGGAGCCGATCTCAAAGACCCGGCGCTGCTCCTTGGGCACAAGAAGCAGGACCAGACCGCCCACAAGGGGTAGAAAGGTCGCCACCAGCATCAGTGTCGTGTTTGCGGTGAACATGGGGACTCCAACCAAATAAGGGCTAGGCGATGAATTTCCAGAAGGCGAAGACGAGGAAGCCGATGAACATCACGAAGGCGTAGTGCTGGACCCGGCCGCTCTGGAGGCTGCGGAAGATCCCGCTGGTCTCCTGGACGATGTACTCGGTGAGGTCCACCAGGCCGTCCACGATGTACTCGTCGGCCCAGTTCATGGCGGCGGCCCAAATGAGGGTTACGCGGGCGGCGCCGTTGACCATGCCGTCCACCACCCAGGTATCAAAGCTCCAGAGCTGGGCGGAGAAGCGCTTGAGGGGCTCGATGATCGCCGCGTCGTAGAACTCGTCCACGTAGTACTTGGCATTGCACCAGCGGTAGAGGTTCGGGAAGCGGGCCACAAAGGCCTTGGCCCGGCTCCAGGTGGGGTCGATCTTGTACATCCACCAGGCCAGGAGCATGGCTCCCGGAGCCCAGACCAGGGTGGCCCAGGCCATGAGCCCGTACTCCATGGCCGGCGGGATGTGCTCGCCGTGGTGTACCGGGGCGACCTGATACAGCAGGGGCTCCAGCCACTTGCCGAAGATGTCCGCGGGGACGATGGGCAGGATGCGGTGCAGGCTCTCGGGGTAGTTGAGGAAGCCACCGACGACGGCCAGGCCCGCCAGGATGGAGACCGGCAGCCACATGCGCCAGGAGACCTCGGCAGGACCGTGGCCATGGCTGTCATGGCTGTCGTGGCCGTGAGCGTCCTGGGCGTGGGCCGGTGCGGCATGGGCGCCATGGGCATCGTGCGCATCATGGGCATCATGGGCATCGTGGCCGTGGGCATCTGCCGCATGGTCATCGTGGCCGTGGGCCTCGGAGGGCACGCTCAGGCCATGGGGATCGTGGCCAGCCCCGCGGTACTCGCCGTAGAAGGTCATGGCGATGAGGCGGGTCATGTAGAAGGCAGTGCAGAAGGCGCCCAGCATGCCGAGGATCCACGCCACCAGGTTCAGGGTGGGGCCCGTGTAGTGGCCGTGCTGGTACCAGCCCTCGAACACCTTCCAGAGGATCTCGTCCTTGGAGAAGAAGCCCGAGAAGGGGAAGATGCCGGCGATGGCGAAGGTGGCCAGGATCATGCTCATGGCCGTGATGGGCATGAGCTTCTTGAGGCCGCCCATGTTGCGCATGTCCTGCTCGTGGTGGCAGGCGGCGATGACCGCACCGGACCCGAGGAAGAGGCTGGCCTTGAAGAAGGCGTGGGTGAAGACGTGGAACATGCCGGCGCTGAAGGCCCCGGCGCCCATGCCCATGAACATGAAGCCCAGCTGGGACACGGTGGAGTAGGCCAGCACCTTCTTGATGTCGTACTGGGCCAGGCCCATGGTGGCGGCCACAAAGGCGGTCAGCGCACCGAAGGCCAGCACCACAGACAGGGCCATGGGGGCATTGATGTAGATGAAGTTCATCCGGGTGATCATGTACAGGCCGCTGGTCACCATGGTGGCCGCGTGGATCAAGGCGGAGACCGGGGTGGGACCCGCCATGGCATCCGGGAGCCAGACGTACAGGGGGATCTGGGCCGACTTGCCCATGGCACCCACGAACAGGCAGCAGCCGATGAGGTTGAACCACCAGGTGGGGGAGGCCGTGTGGCCGTAGAGCGTGATGGCCTTCAGGTTGGCCACTTCCCGCACGGAGCCCATCAGGGTGTCGTAGTCGAGGCTGCCGAAGATCTGGAAGATCAGGAAGAACCCGATCATGAAGCCGAAGTCACCGATGCGGTTCGTGACGAAGGCCTTCTTGCCCGCAGCCGCCGCAAACTCTTTCTCGAAGTAGAAGCCGATGAGCAGGTAGGAGCAGAGGCCCACACCCTCCCAGCCCAGGAACATCATCATGATGTTGGCGCCCAGCACCAGGTTCAGCATGCTGAACACGAAGAGGTTCAGGTAGGCCATGAAGCGGTAGTACCGCCCGTCATTGCGCTCCTCGGCCATGTAGCCCGTGCTGAAGAGGTGGATCAGGAAGCCGGCACCGGTCACCAGCAGGGCCATGCAGCCGCTGAGGACATCGAACTTGTAGGCCCACTCGATCTTGGCGGTACTCAGCCCGCCCAGCACCTGCGCCCCGCCAACGCTGAACCAGGTCCAGAGGCTCTGGTGGAGGGACCGGCCATCGTGGGGCAGGCCCGTCAGCTGATAGAAGTGCCAGACGGTGAGCAGGAAGGAGGCGCCCACGGAGCCCAGGGCAAAGAGGTCCACCACAGCGGTGTTCTTCAGCCTGCGGCCGGAGAGGCCGTTGGCCAGGAACCCGAAGAGGGGCAGGAAGGGGATCAGCCAGAGCAGCGTGCTCGGCGTGGAGGCGGCAGTCGTTGCGGCGTGCACAAGGGTCATGTCGGCAGTCATGATCGTCGTCATCCCTTCAGCAAGTTGATGTCGTCCACCTGGACGGTGTCGCGCTTGCGGTAGAGGGCCACCACCAGCGCCAGACCCACAGCCACCTCAGCGGCGGCGAAGCCCATGAGCAGCAGGGCGAAGGCCTGACCGGAGACGGACCCGCTGTGGCGGGCAAAGGCGATGAAGTTCAGGTTGGCGGCATTGAGCATCAGCTCGACGCACATGAGGATCACCAGGGCGTTGCGCCGGATGAGCACGCCGATGACACCGATGGAGAACAGCAGGAAGGAGATGAGGAGGACTGCGTTCAGATTGACCATCACACCCGCTCCGTCTTAGCCAGCACCACTGCGCCCACCAGGGCGACCAGCAGGATCACGCTGAGGATCTCGAAGGGCAGCAGGTAGTCGGCAAACAGCCCGCGGCTCACGGCCTGGGCGTTGTGGGTGGCCACGTCCAGCCCCTTGGCCAGGTCGGGGCGGAGCACCAGCGCCTCCTTCGAGGCGGGGCCGAAGAGGGTCTTGCGGAACACGGCCGAGAAGGCGGCGGCGCCAATAAGGACAGTCACCACGGCGTACCGGGACTGGAGGTGGAAGATGTCCCCGCCCTGGTGCTTGGTCAGCTCCACCAACATGACAACGAAGAGGAAGAGGACCACGATGCCGCCCGCATAGACCAGGATCTGAGCCATGCCCAGGAACTCGGCCTGCAGGGAGAGGTAGCAGCCGGCGATGCACAGCATGGCGAAGAGGAAGCCCAGGACGCTGTGCACAGCGCTCTTGGAGGCAACCATGATCGCGGCGCCGGCAAGGGCCATGACGCCAAAGATGGCGAACATGTTCCGGCCGATCGTTTCGATGAAATGTTCCATGGGGCGTCCTCGGTAATCTGCGAAAAAGGGGTCAGTCTTCGGCCACGCTGAACTTGCCGACGGGGGATGGCTCAAACATGTTCTGGCCCAACCCCTCCATGCCAATGGAGAAGTCCTCCCGGTTGTAGGTCGCCAGCTCGAACTGGTGGTTCAGGATGATGGAGTCGAAGCCGCAGCTCTCCACGCAGAACTCGCAGAAGATGCAGCGCTCCATCTCGAAGTCGTAGCGCACGGGATAGGGCATCTTGCGCCCTTCCTTCTTGCCCTTCTCGATGGTGATGACCGAGGTGGGGCAGATCTTCTCGCAGGCCATGCAGCAGACGCATTTGATCTCGCCCTGCTCGTCCTTCAGCAGGGTGAGGCGACCGCGGTAGCGGGGCTGGACCTTGGCCACCACCTCCGGGTACTCGGACGTGATGTGGAAGGGGACCTTCCGGCGGTTGGCGGTGAAGAAGACCTTGCAGAAGTGCTTGCCCGTGATGGACAGGCCCTTGGCGATGTCGAAGGGGATGAGGGTCCGAAGGTACTTGTGCATGGGCGGCCCCTTAGACGGCGCAGCGGACGAGGGCCGCCAGCAGCAGGTTGAACAGCGCCATGGGGATCAGGTACTTCCAGGCCACGGTCATGACCTGGTCGTACCGGTAGCGGGGGATGGTGCCGCGGACCCAGATGTAGGTGAAGAGCAGGAAGATGATCTTCGCCACGAAGAAGATGGCGTGGGGCCCGGCCAGCCAGGAACCAACGGGCAGGAGGTGGTTCAGCAGTCCCTGCAGGCCGAAGGGCAGCAGCCAGGGGCCGCCCAGGAAGAAGCCCGCCGCCAGGGCGCTCACGACGGTCATGTTGATGTACTCGGCCAGGTAGAAGAAGCCGAACTTCATGCCCGAGTACTCGGTGTGGAAGCCCGCCACCAGCTCGTTCTCAGCC
>CAITBU010000052.1 GCA_903890595.1 uncultured Holophagaceae bacterium
CCGCTGAGGCTGCCTTGCAGGTCGGCGAAGGCCCTCCGGAGAGGCTCCGACCAGGGCTCGGCATCTTCGGCGGTCAGGATGCGCACGCACTCGCCGTAGAACCAGGACTGCTCGGCAGGCCCCGTCTTGAAGCGGGCCCAGAACGCTGGCCCCTGGGTGCGCAGGTCGTCCACCGTGCACGTCATGTTGTGGAGCTTGTCGGCGGCGGCCACCAGGCGCACGCTGCGGTCCGCCGTGGCGAGGTGGGCCAGGTAGGCCTCCTTGCGGGGGCGCCAGGGGGCCTTCTGGGTGGAGTCCACCGTGAGGCTGTCACTGCAGGCCCGGACGATGGCCGCCACCGGGGCGCCGAAGTTGGCAGCGATATCCTTGAGGATCCCCTCGCCACCCCCATCCTCTGCGGTGTCGTGCAGGAGGGCTGCGATGGCTTGGTCCTCGGTGGCGCCGAAGCCCAGCGCCAGGGCGCAGACCGCCATGGGATGGGCCAGGTAGGGGATGGCGGTTCCCTTCCGGGGCTGCCCGTCGTGCAGGCGGCGGGCCAGGTTGAAGGCCCGGGACAGGCCCTCTCCGAGAAAGGGGGGGCGGGGGGCAGTTGGGTGGGTGTTCATTGTCAGAGTCTCCCTATGTCTCGATCCAGTGGCCTTTAGAGCCCCGAACGCCTCAGCAGACGATCGGCCATATCGAGGATTCGCTCCCGGTCGGCCACGCAGTTCCGCCAGGCCTCGGGGATGGCTGCGATACCGTCCCGGGCCCCCAGCAGGGCCCCCACGATGGCACCGTGGGTGTCCGTGTCGCCGCCCTGCCTGATGAGCCAGGGCAGGGCCTCGGCATAAGGCAGGCCCGAGGCCAGGATGCTGGCAGCGACCTGCAGGGCCAGCAGGATGGAGCCCATGTCCCAGCCATCGATGCGGCGCTGAGCAAGTTCCTCCAGGGGCAGTGGCCGAAAGGCTTCAGCCACTTCCGGGAGGAGGGTTCCGGCCTGGGCGGCGGCGAAGGCCAGGGGGGTCACTTCGCCCCGCACCCCGGCAGCGGCCAGGAGGGCGATGAGGCCTGCAGCCTGCCGGCAGGCGGGGTCCCAGTGGGTGAGCGCAGCGTCCTCGGCCGCCAAGCGGGCGACCTTCGCTGGCTCGGCAGCAAAGGCCACCCCCAGCGGGGCGATGCGCATGGCGGCACCGTTGCCCAGGGGCCGGCGGCCGCGATCGGAGTGGGCCTGCCAGACCCGCTCGGCGGCACGGGCCTCACCGGTGTGCCACTTCAGCAGGACCTCGCGGGTGAGGCTCCCGATGCCCCGGGCTCCGGTGCGCAGCCAGGCGAGGTAGGCCTCCAGGATCGCTCGCCCCTCCAGTCGGTCCGCTCCAGGGGGAAGCTGGACCAGACAGGCCGAGAGGGCCATGGCCATGGCCAGGTCGTCATCCCAGGTGCGGTGGCGTTCCTCGGTGGGGAGGCGGGTGAGGGGGCCCTCAGTGCCCAAGCGGAGGTGGACGCTCTCCCGGGGGAGGGACTCCACTGCCAGGCCCAGCACATTGCCGACAGCCAGGCCCAGGAGACAGCCTTGGGCCCGCTCGGCGGAGGTGGGATGGGATGGGACGTTTGTTGCGAGGGTCATGGGGCCTTTCCGGGCGAGGACGCCACCCTCACAGTCTGAGGGGACCGGGTTGACACGGGCTGTCCTGCGGTGGGGTCACGCCCCGGGCTGCCCCAGGTCCAGGAAGGCCTTCCACCAGAAGCGGTTGATGTCCCCCAGGAGGGTGGTGAGGGCGGCCTGGAAGCCCTGGGTACGCTCCGGGCGGGGCATGGGCATGTGAGCGGAGAGCTCCATGCGATCCCTGCCCCTCGGCTGGTGCCGGAACACATGGGCCCGGACCCGTCCTCCCGACTGGTTCCAGGTGGAGCAGAAGTCCCGCAAGCGGGCATCGGCGGAGGGGGGGTGGATCAGGTCGGCCTGGGTCTTCACATGCAGCCGCTCGGTCCCGGTCCGCAGGATGAAGTTGGCCCGGATCTGGAAGTCGGCTCCGGGGTCCCTGGGGAGGTCTACGAGCACCTCCGGGCCGTCCTGGATGAAGGGCCGGCACCCGCGCTTCAGTAGCTCGGCGAGGAGCAGGTCCAGGGCCGGGTTGGGCGCCTCGGGCTCCGCCGGTCCCTCCTCGTCATCCTCGTCCACATCCTCGGAGAAGATGGTCACCTGGGGCTGCCCTTTGGAGGGGCCGGGGGCCTCCTCCCAGGGCGCGTGGAAGTGCGTGAAGGCAGCCTGGTTCAGGGCGGACAGCAGCTCCGGGGAGCGCTCGCCCGCACTGAAGCGGCGGATCAGGTCATCGTGCTGGTCGGTGGGACGGGGGTCCATGGCAGCCTCCGGTTCAAGTATCCGGTCTGCCAAGTGACAATCTCTGTCCAGTCCTGGTCAGGACACCAGGAAGAAAAGGGCCGGTACGGTCAGGATGCTGAGCAGGGTCGAGAGGAAGACGCCCTGGGCCGCCAGGGTGGCATCCCCGCCAAAGCGCTCGGCCATGACGCTGCACACGATGGCCACGGGCATGGCCGCCACCAAGACCACCACCATGCGGGTGATGAGGGGGAGGTGGAAGCCCAGGCTCGCCAACCCAACGCCCAGGGCAATGGTGGCCAGGGGGGCGGCGATCAGGCGGGCGAACACCACGCCCCAGAGGGCGGCCGGCAGGCTGCGGAAGACGATGGGCACCGCCCCCAGCTGGGCACCGATGGCCAGCAGCGAGAGGGGAATGGTGAGGCTGCCCACCATGCTCAGGGCGTCAAACATAGCGGCCCCGGTCATGCCACCCAGGGTGGCGGGTGGGGGGTGGAGGTTGCCAAGGTCCCGGAGCCCGGGGAAGACGAGGGCAAGCAGGATGCCGATGGCCGTGGACCAGAGGCCGATGTTCGTGGCGAGGTTCTTCAGGGCCTGGGAGATCTTGCCGTGGAGGATCCAGACCCCGATGGACCAGAGGGCCAGCTGGGCGCCCACATTGCAGAGCAGTACCACCCGCACGCCGGCACCGCCGTAGAGGGCCTCGGCGATGGGCAGGGGCAGGAAGACCCAGTTGGGACTGGTGATGAGGAAGAGCACCGTGTTGCGCTGCTCCCGGCCCCCGAAGAGGGGCGCCACAGCCAGGGCCACCAGGTAGGCCACAGCCACCAGGGGCAGCGGGAGCAGCGGCAGCAGCCAATCCTGGCGTAGCACGTCGGCATTGACCGTGCGCAGCATCTGCGTAAAGACCAGGGCCGGAAAGGCCGCATCCACCACGATCCGGCTGAGGATGGAGCTGGTGGCTTCTGGCAGGTAGCCGCGCCGTCGGGCCAGCCACCCCGCCAGGATGACGAGAAACATTCCCACAATCTTCAACAGCACCACGCGCGACTCGGACATGGTTCGAATCTAGAGCCCAGCGCCGGTGCTGCCAAGGAATTCCGGTCCAGTGCAGGATGTTGGGTTCCGCAATGAACGGGCTTACCGCGGAGACTTACCTGGGCTCGAAGCCCACCACCCGGCCCCGGAGGACCGCCCCGGCCAGCTGCACCCGGCCGCCCGGAAGCGTTCGATAGAGGAGCACCGCACCGGTGTAGCCAGGCCCTGCCACGGTCGCCTCGCCCTGGGCCTTGGCTTCGGATAGGACGGTGGCTTCCTCCGTGGACTCCAGCTTTCGGGCTGCCAGGAGGGCCTTGAGCGCAGGCCAGTCGCTGCCTTCGGGGGCGGGCCAGGGCACGGCCAGGAGGCCGGTGCCATCGAGCTCCGCCAGGCCCAGCACGTGGTCCAGGTCGCCGATCTCCGTCAGCACCGCCTGACGCAGGCGGGGCCGCTCTCCGGCGAAGGGCCCCGGCAGGAGGAAGGACAGGTCGGCGGGGAAGGGGGCCAGACCGCGGCCGCTGGCCAGGCGGACGTGGCGCACCACCAGGGCGGCGGTGGCATCCCGCTGGTTGAGGGGGATGCGGTCGTAGGCGGCATCGTCCAATGTCTTCAGAGAGCCATCGGCCAGGGCAACAAGGGAGCCAGCCAGGGCCACGAAGTTGAGGCGGACGAGGCGCTCTGCTTCGGCGGGACCGGCCCAGCCACCGGTCTCGATGAGCAGGGTTGGCGTACCCCAGCGGGTCATGGCGTCGCCAAAGGCCCGGGCCGTGTAGTCCGTGTCGTAGCGCGCCACCCGGCCCTGGGCCAGGGGCTGGACCAGGCGGTCTACCGCCACCGCCAGACGGCGGGTCTGTCGCGTCCCCGGCGTCAGGGAGAAAGCCTCATCGCCCGGCACGGACAGGAGGGACATGGCCGCCTGGGCGCCTGTGGCACCGGCGCGCACCTGGGGATTCTGGTTGTGCAGGTTGTAGCCGACGGTGGGCTGCACCCGATCCCGCACGGCCTTCAGATACCGGCCCTCCGGGGACGACAGGCGCAGGGCATCCCGGTTGATGTCGATGCCCTGGGCGTTCCAGCGCTGGGTGCGCTCGGCCCCATCCGGGTTGAGCATGGGGATCACCCACAGGGTGAGGCGAGCCAGGAGCTGCCGCACCGCAGGGTCCTGGGGGTGCGTGCCCAGCCAGTGCATGAGATCCAGCAGGGCCGAGGTGGCGGTGGGCTCATCGCCGTGCATCTGGGACCAGAGCAGCACGCCCGTGGGGCCGCTGCCCAGGCGCAGGAGGGGGATCTGCCGTCCTTCCGCCGAGGTGCCTTCTTCCACCAGGGTGATGAGGCCTGGGTGGCGCGCCTGGAGGTCCGCCAGGGCGACCCGCAGGCCACTGTGCTTGAGGCCCCAGGGATCGGCAGGGGACACGCGGGCGGTGGGCCAGGCCTCCCAGAGGGCCGGGCCGGTGGGCGTTGCTGGGCTGGCTGCCCCCAAGGCCGCCGGCAGCAGCAGGCTCAGGGCCAACACCGGGGCGAGGGAGCGCCGCATGGCTAGCGCACCGCCGGTTCCAGCAGGGTGATGCTGCCCCGCTGGGCGTCGATCTCGGCGCGCAGGCCCACGGGCACGGTGAACTGGCTATCGATGTGGCCGATCATGGCCCCCTGCCAGGCGGGGATCTTGAGGGGCCGGACATGCTCGGCCAGCACCTCCTCCAGGGTGAGGGAGCCGTAGTTGTTGTCGCCCGCCGTGCACTTGGTGCACTTGCCGAAGACGAAGCCGCCGATGCGGTCCAGCACCCCCGCCAGCTTGAGCTGGGTGAGCATGCGATCGATGCGGTAGATGTTCTCGTTGGTGTCTTCGAGGAAGAGGATCGCCCCGTTCCAGTCCGGCAGATAGTCGGAGCCAAGCATGGCCGTCAGCACCGTGAGGTTGCCGCCCAGCAGGCGCCCCCGGGCCGTGCCGGGCGTGATGGTCTGGATGCGGTCCCGGGTCACCACCCCCGCTTCACCGGCCTTCCGGGGGTTCTCCATGGTGATGGCCTCGCCCTTGAAGAGCACCCGGCGCATGGCCTCCAGGGAGAAGTCGGTCCAGGTGGACACGCCCACGGGGCCATGGAAGGTCACCAGGCCCGTGCGGGCGTGGATGGCCGTGTGCAGACCCGTGATGTCGCTGTAGCCCATGAAGATCTTGGGGTGGGCGGCAATGCTCTTGTAGTCCAGGAGCGGGAGGATGCGGTTGGAGCCCCAGCCGCCGCGGATGCAGAGGATGGCATCCACCGAGTCGTCGGCGAACATCGTGTTCAGGTCAGCGGCCCGCGCTGCGTCCGTACCCGCCAGGTAGCCGTGGCGGTCCAGGGCATGAGCCCCCGTCTTCACCTTCAGGCCCAGGGCGGCCAGGGTCTCCTGGGCGATGGTCAGCTCCTCCGTGACCCAGGTGGCGCTGGCGGGGCTCACCAGGCCCACCGTGGCCCCTGCGGTGAGGCGGCGGGGCTTGAGGATGGCGGGTGGGGCACCGGCCGCTGCCAGGGTCGGCCCCAGGCGGGCCGCCAGGGTGGCCAGCAGGGCGGACTGGAGGAAGGTGCGTCGGGTCTGGTTCATGGGTGGCTGTACCTGGGAATGGGGTGGACGGGTCAGGGGTCTCCCTACCTTGCCAGAAAGGGGCAGGGGGGAGCGGGAATTGGCAGCCTGTGGGACACCTTTGCCCAGTCGGGGATGGACGCGGTCAACCCGTGTCTATAACCCGAATGAAAAATTATACAAGTTACACGTTTGTAGCAAAAGGAACAATTGACCATGCTGTAGTCAATCTTGGTGGACAATTGTCCAGATATTTATCTAGACCTAGGAGTTCAGAATGGCTCTTCTGCGGCGTCTCTCCGTTTTCGGGGCCCTTTTGGCCCTGTCTCTCACCCTGGTGGGCACCACCGGGTGTGTCGGGAACGGCAGCTCTGGGCCCGTGCCGCCGCCCTCGGGTGGAGCCTCGGCTGCCCCCACCACCCTGACCTACCAAACCTCCCCGGCGGTCTACACCAAGGGCACGGCCATCACGGCCAACGTTCCTGCCAGCACCGGCGGGGCCATCACCTCCTACAGCGTGGCCCCGGCACTGCCCGCGGGCCTCACCCTGAGCACCACCTCCGGGCAGATCACGGGCACCCCGATGGGGGTGGCCCCGGTTGCCACCTTCGCCATCCTTGGCTCCAACGGCCTGGGCAGCGCTGTCTGCCTGCTGTCCATTACGGTCAATGACGCCGCTCCCGCTGGCCTGACCTACCCCAATCCCGTCCTATCTCTCCGGCGGGGGACCGCAGTTACCGCCCAGATCCCCACCACCACCGGGGGCGTCCCGGCCACCTACACCGTGGCCCCGGCCCTGCCTGTGGGCCTGGTCCTGAACGCCGCCACCGGGGTGATCACGGGCACGCCCTCGGCGGTCTCCCCCTCGGCCACCTTCACACTGACGGCGGGCAATGCCTCGGGGAGTACCACCTGCCAGATCGCCATCGCGGTGGTGGATGTGGCCCCCCTCAACCTGACCTACCCCAGCGCCACCCTGACCCTCTATCGGGCCGTACCCCTCGCTATCCAGACGCCTACGAACGCCGGTGGTCTCATCAGCAGCTTCAGTGTGGCCCCCACCCTTCCCGCTGGACTTACCCTCAGCGCCTCCACGGGCGTCCTTAGCGGGACACCGACCACCCTTCAGGGGGCCGCCACCTATGTGGTCACCGGGACCAACTCCGGTGGCAGCGCCACGGCCCAGATCGCGATCTCCGTGGGGGATCCAGCACCAGTGATCTCCACGCAGCCGGCAGCAGCCGCTGCGGCGGTGGGTGGTTCCGCCTCCTTTACCGTGGCCGCCCAGGGCGTCACAGCCCTCTCCTACCAGTGGCAGAAAGATGGCACTTCGCTGACATCGGGAGGCAATATTGCTGGTGCCACCAGCGCCTCGCTGGCCCTCTCTGCCATCACCGCAGGGGACACCGGTGCCTACTCCGTGGTGGTCTCCAATGCCGTGGGTGGGGTGACCTTCACCACCACCAGCAGCACCGCTGCGCTTGCGGTCACCACGCCTCCGACCATCACCACCCAGCCCACCAGCTTGACCATCAATCAGGGCCAGAACGCCACATTTACCGTCGCGGCCAGTGCCTCGGGAACCCTTAGCTACCAGTGGCGCAAGGGGTCCACAAACCTCGCCAACGGCGGCAACATCAGTGGGGCCACCTCTGGAACCCTCACCCTGACCTCAGCGGCCCTGGCGGATGCGGGGTCCTACCAGGTGGTCGTCACCAACACTCAGAACGCCGTCGCCAGCAGCGTGACGAGCAGTGCCGCCACGCTCACCATCATTGCTCCGATTTCCATTACCGCTCAGCCTCAAACCAAGGTCGTAACAGCACCGGACTCCCCGACCTTCACGGTGGTGGCAACCGGAGGCAGCAACCTGACCTACCAGTGGAAGAAGAATGGTACGGCCATTTCAGGAGCCACAGCATCTTCCTACACCGTTCCCGGGTTCACGGATCTACAGACGGTTCCAGACAGCTACACGGTCGTCCTGGATAACGGCGCCAGCCTCGAAAGCAATTCTGCTACCTACTCTGTGGTGGCACCGAATCCATTCTACCTCCCGGGAGGCGAACCAGTTCCCGTCCCCAACCGGCTGCTGACTGTCCTTCCCTCGCTCCACGTGGACGCAGTTAAGTTCCCCAACGGGTCCTTCCGTCTTGGATATGACGAGGCTCTGAAAAATCCTGTGTGGACCGCCTATGCGGACTTCAAGGTCAACACGGCCTACCCCAACTCCACGGGTGACTACCAGACGGATACCCGTCTGGTAGCCCCCTTTGTCGCCCCTGCTGATATGGGAACGCATGGTGGTGCTGGGTTTTTCCTCGCCAATGGCCAGGGCTTCGACCGGGGCCACATGGTGACCCGCTCCGACGTCTCCTACCGCTACGGCCAACAGGCCGGTGACGATGCCACCTACATGAGCGACATGATCCCCCAGGTGTCCTACTACAACCAACGTCTCTGGAACGATCTGGAAGAGGCGGTCGGCGGCAGGATGTCCGGCTCCACCTTCACGAATGGCCTGACCAATACCTTTGGCCGGGTATGGATTTACTCCGGGCCCGTCTTCACTGGGACGACCACCTACTGGGTTCCTTCCACCGAGACCTACACCACCAACCGGGCTGGCGTGGCCTCAGGCGCCACGGCCATCGCCATTCCCACAGCAACCTACCGCATCATGGTCGCTGAACCAGTCACGGGGCAGACCCTGCCTCGGGTGATGGCCTGGATGAGTTCCAACCGGGCCTACGCCACGAGCGAAACGGCCGACCTCTGGAAGTACGTCACCTCGGTAAAGCGTATCGAAGATCTGACGGGCCTGGATTTCTTCCCCAGTCTGACCCACGACTCGGCCCTCAGCGCCTGGAAGTCCACGGTGGATGTTCGCAGCTGGGGCATCTCCTTCGAGAAGGCTGTCGGTCCGAACATCCACATCATCCAGCCCAGCTGGGACCTGATCCCAATCGCTGGAAATCCCGTTCTGCTTGGTGATTCAGTGAACGTTGGCGACACGGTCAGCTTCGAAGCAGCCGTGAGTCCCAACCAGAGTGGCGGCACGATCACCCCTGCCACTGGCTGCACCTGGACCTTCGGGGACGGGACTGCTGCTACGACAGGGCTCACCACCAGTCACAGCTATTCCAGCGCAGGCAGTTACACCGTGACCTTCTCCGCCACGGATAGCCTGAGCCAGTCCAACACGATTACCCGGGTGGTCACGGTCGTGAGTATCACGCCTAACTCGCCGCCGGTCTTCACGCCGTCCACCCTGCCTGCAGTGACTGCAACCCTCGGGGTCTCGATCCCCAACGTCACATTCACCCTCACCGATGACAAGACCACGCCGGGCAGCATCACGGTGGTGGCAACCTCGGACAACCAAGGCCTCATTCCCGATAGCAGCCTGAGTCCCGTTAATACCAATGGCACCGTGACCATAGCCCTTACGCCACTCTCGGGCCAATCGGGTACCGCCAATATTTCCGTTACTGCCACGGATGGTGACGCTGCTTCCACGGTGAAGTCCTTCGCCGTGACCATCAATAGCAACAACCCACCCGTCTTCACTCCCGCAACGCTGGCGGATGTAAATGCAAGCATGAATGGCAGCAAACAGGTGACCTTCACCCTGACCGATGATCAAACCGATCCCGGGGCTCTTTCGGTGGTGGTGACCTCCAACAACCAGATCCTCCTGCCTGATGCAAACATCAGTGTTTCGAACAGCAGTGGAAGTGTGACCGTCACCCTTATTCCGGCCACTGGGCAAACCGGTTCTGCTCTGATCACGGTTGTGGCAACCGATGGCTCTGCCAGTTCAACCACGAAGACTTTCACCCTCAATGTCTCCAGCGGTTCTCCTGCGCTGATCATCAGCCAGTACTACGAGGGAGCCAGCTTCAACAAGTGGATCGAAGTTACCAACGTCGGCAGCGCACCCTATGAGGCCTCTGTCTCCCCGCTCTACTTGGGTATTTGGACGAACCCGAACAGCAGCAACACCTTTAAGACGGTATTGATCCCAGGCACTATCGCGCCAGGCGCCAGCATCCTGTTCAAGAACTCGGGAGCCGTCCTGCCTGCCGCAGGGTTCCTTACCAATGGGGGGACCGCGACCACAGACAACAATGTCATCAACTTTAATGGGAATGATCCCGTCTTCATCACAACGGTCATCACCGCAACCTCTGCGGCCTGGGATGCTCGAATCGACGCCATCGGCGATCTCAGTTGGGGGGCCGCTAATCCAGCTGCAGACAAGAGCTTCTACCGGATCCCGAGCATCCTGGCTGGCAACCCAACCTGGACAGCAGCGGAATGGATCCAGAAGACCATGGCCGAAGTCGATGCTTCGGCGGCGACAGATGTTTGGCGTCTTGGTTATCACGTCTACAACCACTGATCTGGACAAGGCCAGGGGGTATCCCCTCGCGCCCTTTGGCCTCTCCCCGGTTATTGACCGATCCCATTCGATTTTGTTTTTTCTTCCCCTCCGTCCGCGCCCATGAAGGGCAAGGAGTCCCGATGACCCGTTACAGATCCACCCTCTTCCTTCTCACGACCCTCGGGTTTGCCGTTGTGGCACAGGCGCAGACCGGGACGACCTCAGGGTCCGTCAAGGGCGTTGTGAAGTCCCGGAAGGGGGGCCCTGTGGCCAGTGCCACGGTGATGATCCG
>CAITBU010000053.1 GCA_903890595.1 uncultured Holophagaceae bacterium
AGGCTGCCGCGATAGTTCACCTGGGAGAGATCCCGGGTGGCGGGCTGATCTCCGGAGATCGTGGGATCCACGCCGGGATTGGACGTGGAGGTGGCGTTGTCGTAGCGCTGCTGGATATAGGTGTTGCGGGAGTAGCCAAATTCCAACTGCTGGGTGGGGCCAATCTGCCAGAAGAGCTTGTACTGGTTGAAGTCGTCGGTCGCAGGCCCATCAATCTGGGTTGAGATGGTGGGGGTCGCCGAGTTCACCCCCCAGCTATAGGCGGCCAGAGGGTTTCCGGTGAGGGCCGTGGTGCCAACCGTCGCGGGGATGTAGGTCCGATAGTTCGTCGGATTGCTGCCCAACAAGTTGGTGGGCGGTCCGTAGTTGTTGATGAGGGTTCGGCTGGGCGTGATCCGCTTGCCATAGCTGAAGGTCAGGCGGTCCTTGATGATGGGCCCCAGGATGGAGATCTCCCAGGTTTTGCTCATGTCGTCCGAGTTGACCGTCGACGGGGTCAGGGCGTAGGGACTGCCATTGGTCGAACCACTCATCGGGGAGTTGAAGCGGTTGCCCGCCGTATTGGGATAGGCGCTCCAGTCGGCACGCGATAACCGGGCCCGAATCGAACCAGAGAAGTTGTTGCTGCCCGTCTTGGTCACCACATTGACGATACCGGCGGAGGTATGGCCGTACTTGGCGTTCACGGGACTCTGGATGATTGCGATGTCCTCGATGAGATCGTCCAGGATCCAGGCGCTGCTGCTGCCCTGACCCGTGGCGGGATCTCGGACCACGATGCCATTGACGG
Source organism: uncultured Holophagaceae bacterium (assembly GCA_903890595.1). GTDB lineage: Bacteria > Acidobacteriota > Holophagae > Holophagales > Holophagaceae > Geothrix. The sequence continues at coordinate 791 of CAITBU010000053.1, forward strand.
TGTACTGGGCCGAGCCCGCGATGCCCCCGCGGATAACGGCGTAGTCGGTGGTACCGGTAACGCCCGGCGCGATGGTCAGGGCGCCCAGTGCATTGATGCTGCCCCCCATGGGGAGGGTCTGCAGCTCGTCAAACGTCAGGGTGGTAGCTGTCTTTGTGTCGGTCTTATCCAGCGCCGCAGACGTGCTGGTCACTTCTACCACTGCCCCCGTGGTTTCCACAGGGCGAAGCCGAAGGTCCTGACGAAGGGTCTGGCCTGCGGCCAGGCTGAACAGGGCCTTGGAGCCAATGAAATTAGCCTTGGTGACATTCAGCTGATAGCTGCCGGGTAGTAGCAGCGGCAACCGGTATTCCCCCTTGTCGTCGGTCGTGACGATACGGCCGCCCAGAAGGGCCTCCCCGGCGAGCGAGACGAGGGCCCCCGTTATGGGTTTACCACTGGGATCGGTCACCGATCCACGGACTGTGCCCACGCTCTCCTGGCCGGAGAGCACGGTTCCCACGATCATCGCGCCCAGTAGTGTGAGTCGATTCAAGTGCTTCATCTGAAAATCTCCTCGTGCATTCCTGCTGTCATCAAGAGGGCTAGAAGTTGAAGCCGGCGCTGAATTCGAGAACCACCTTGGTGCGGTTTCTCAGCTCAGTGGTTGCCGCCTGCCCGGTGTAGCTGAAGGGCAGGTAGTTGACCTCCTTGAACCCAAGGAGGCTGAGGTTGGCTTCGAGGAAGAAGACCCTCGTGGCGTCGTAGCGAAGCCCAGCGAAGGCACCAGGAGTGATGCTGTTCTTAACGGGCTGGATGAAGAAATTCTCGGAGCCCAAAACCGTTGGCGTGGTGACATTCCGGTTGACCACGACATTGATGCCCCCCGACACATCCTGTTGGGAGCGCAACAGGCTCAGGTGGATGCCGGCGTGAGCAGAGAGGCCTTCCTGCCAGAAGGGAGCACGGTAGCCCAGGTTGAGCGTGAGGCTCTCGAGGTTGTTCCGCCGGATGTCCACCGAATCGTACCTGCCATCGGCCTTGGGGAGCCCATCGGGGCCGAGTACGTAGCGTGTTATCTGGCCCGTGACCACTTGCCCCAGGCTATCCAAGGCATAGCCTTGCCCAAACCGGGTGCCGTCATAACTCGTGTTGCGGAACACGCGATAGTCGGCGCCCAGGAAGACCTTGCCCCGACGGAAGGGCATGGCCAGCTCGGCGCCCATGAGAAGGTCGTAGCGGGAGCGGCTCTCCCCGGGATCCCCAATGAATCGCCCTGGTCCAAGTTTAAAGCTCAAATCCAGGTCTTGCGCCGTGCTTGGGACGGCCAATGCGAGCAGGAATAACGCAGAAACAAGTCTGTTCCGGGTGTGCATTGTGTCCCTCCGAAATGTGGATGTAAGTGGTTACTCGGCCGTGCATTCGTAGGTATCAGAGTGTGTGTCTGGGTTCGGTTAAAGCCTGTTAAATTTTCCTGAGCCCACACTTTCGTGGGCCGGCAGAGCAGAGGAGCGCCCACCATGTACCGGATCCTGATCGTGGATGACGATCAGAACCTGCGAGCCGTCCTGGAAAAGGCCCTTAAGAAGGCGGGCCTGATACCGGTCGTCGCGGAAAACGGTGCCATCGCCCTGGAACTGCACCGAGCCGAGCCTGCCGATCTTCTGCTCCTGGACCTCATGATGCCCACCATGGACGGGTTCCAGGTGCTGAAGGCCCTGCGTCCCCGGGACGAAGTCCCCGTGCTCATGCTCACCGCCGAGGGACAAGAACAGAAGCGCGTGGAAGGCTTCCGACTGGGCGCCGACGACTACCTGGTGAAACCCTTCAGCATTGAGGAACTGCTGGGGAGGATCCGAGCCATCCTGAAGCGCTCTGCCCGCTACAAGGAGGTCAAGTCACTCTGCTCCGGCCCCTTCGAGTTGGATCGCATGCACAAGTGCCTCCTGAGGGAGGGGGAGTCGGTGGGGCTGTCTCCGGTGGAATACCACATCCTAGAAGCACTTATGGCGCATGCCGGGCAGTCCCTCACCCGCCTGGATGTGCTCAGGCTCGCCTGGACAACTGATTCCCGGCCGTCCCCGCGCACCGTGGATGTGCACATGGTCAGCCTGCGTCGCAAGCTCATCCTGGAAGGCGATCCCAGATGGATCCTGACCTCCGGAATCCACGGCTACTGCTGGACCAGCCCCATCCAGGAGAAGGCCTGACCCAGTCAGGGGGCCTCGCGGAAGTGAATGCGGAAAGTGGACCCTTCTCCCACGGTGCTCTCCAGTTCGAGCCGGGCACCCATGGCATCGAGTATGGTCTTCACGATGCTCAGGCCCAGCCCTGTGCTGCTCTCGCCCGCAGTCGGCTGTGCCGATAACCGGTTGAAGCGGCCGAAGACCTGAGCCTGGTCGTGGGCGGTGAAACCAGGCCCCTGGTCGCTCACCTCGATGATCCCTGGCTTGAGGACCACGCGGATGACCCGGGTGGGCGGCCCCGGCGCGGTGAACTTCACGGCGTTGGAGATGAGGTTATCCAGCACCTCCCTGAGGAAGAAGGGATCCACCCAGAGTGGCGGCAGGGTCTCTTCAGCAAGCACTTCCAGCAGGATGTCCTTGGTTGCGGCCCGGTGGAAGTAGGGCTCCACCAGCGAAGCCACCAGGGCTCGAGGGTCTACGGAGCCCATTTGAAGATCGAGCTCACCGGCCTCGACATGAGAGCTGTCCAGCAGGCGCCGGATCATCTCCTCCATCTCGCGCGAGATCCGGAGGATTTCCCGGGAACCTTCGTCCAGCTCTCGAAGGTCGACCTCGCCCCCGAGGAGTTCCGCATGGAGCTGAATGGTGTGCAGCGGATTCCGGAGATCGTGGGCGACGATGCCCAGCAAGTGGCTCTTATCTTCGTTCATCTGCGTCAAGCGCAGGTTCACCCGCTCGAGGATCTCGGCCTTTCTGCGGATTTCCCCGGTGGCTTCATCCACCTTGATCTGCAGCTCGGCGTTCCGACGTTTAAGCCCCTGGAAGCGCAACCGCATCGCCCCCGCCAACAACCCCAGGGGCAGCATCCAGGCCAGGGCCCGCACCCAGAGACGCTCCCACCAGGCCGGCAGGACCTGAAGGGGCAGGACCGACTCAGGACCCCAGGGTCCACCCTTCCTGCGGCTTCGCACCTGGAACGTGTAGAACCCCGGAGCCAAGGCCGGATAGCGCGCACTGCGCCCCTGGGCGGTCTGCCAGTCCTGCTCGAGCCCGAGGAGTCGCACCTGATGCTCGACCTGGCTCTCGTTCAGGAAGGTCAGCGCAGAGATCTGAAACTCGAGCGTGTTCTGGTCCCTCGGAATATCCAGGCAAACAGTCAGATCGACAGGCCGAGGGTTTCCCGAGGCAAACAGTTCGCGGACAGTGCTCCTGAGGGGGGGGAGCCGGAGGGATCCTGTCTGGGGATGAAAATGACTCAGACCCATGTTGCTGCCGATCCAGATGCCCCCATCGGCGTCGGCCAGAAAGGAACTGGCATCGCAGTCATCGCCCGCCAATCCGTCCTCAGTCGTGAGTGATTCCAGGCGACCCCCGTCCAACACCGAGACCCCCGTCCCGGTACCCAGCCAGAGTCGACCCGCAACATCCACACCCAGCATGTAGACGTGATTTCCCACCAGCCCAGCGCTCTTGTCGAGGTGCTTGGTGATCTCGAAGCGTCCGTCTTTGATGTGGAGAATGGAAACGCCCAGTCCCTCGCGGTAGGCCACCACGATGCGATCATCCGGGAGCACGACGAGCTGGTAAAGGGCGTCATCCAAGAGCCCATCCTGGCGTGTGTAGCGGTGCCACTTCCCATGGTCCAGTACCGTCAGCCCATGCGTTCCCGCAACCAGGATCCGCCCTTGAGAGTCCTGGGCGATGCTGAACATGTCCTCGTCAGGAAGGCCCACAGGCAGCGCCACGGACTCGAATCGCCACTTGGAGCCCGTCTTCCGCCCCCGGGAAAGACCACCGCCCTGCTGAGCGAGCCAGAGGTCCCCCTGTCTATCCAGGACCATTCCGAAGACCCCTTTGGCGTGGAAACCCGAGGCTGGTCCATGCGCTTCCAAGCGTCCGGTCCGTGGGGTGTAGCGAAGGGGATAGCCATTCCTCTGGCCGATCCAAACATCTCCATCAGGGGTGGAGGCGATGCACCGCGTGCTCCTCCCTTCCGTTCCGGGAAGCACTTCCCATCCCTGTGGCGTGGCCCGGCAGGCCCCACTCTGGGTGCCCACCCAAAGTGTCCCCTCTGGCGTGCGGTGGATGCCCAACATGAGGTTGCTGGGAAAGCCGTCTGCGGTGGAATAGATCTGGAACGCGCCGCCACCCAGCACCCGGGAGAGAGGTCGCGTCCCAATCCAAAGCGAACCCTCCTGGTCCACAAAGGCGCAGTAGGGTGAGTCAGCCTTGATGAACCTGGTGATCCTGGGTGTCCCGTCTCCTCGCAACACGTGGAGGCCTTGGTTGGAATTCACGATCAGGGCGCCAGAAGGGTCCCGACAGAAGGCCGGTGTGCGCGCCGGAGGCAGGAGTCCAGCGTGGTCGGTAAAGCGGGAGGCACCGGCCACCAGGGAAAAGAGGGTCTGAGGCGTTCGCACCCAGAGCGCGGCCGTGCTATCCACCTCCATGACGGTGGTCTCGGAGAGCGTGAGGCCCTGCTCCTTCCCGAAGGATTGGTGGAGGCCTTCGGTGGACATGGCGTGGATGGCTTTTTGCCCGGTGACCCAAATCCGCTGCCCGCCTTTGGCCGCCGCCAGGCCGGTCGCGGGCCCGCCGGGCCAACCGGGTGCAGGCAAAAAGTGGTGCCCATCAGTGCTCAGGAAAAGACCTTCCAGGGTGGCTACCCAGATGTGGCCACCCGCGCCTTGCGCGATGCCCCGGAAACCCGACTGTGGGAGGCCCTGGCCGGGACCGTAGGGCTCAAAGCGCCCCTGGCGGTAGCGCACCAGGCCCCGCAGGGTCGTTCCCACCCACAGACTGCCGTCTGCAGTCACCAGCAGTGCGGAGATGTTCGTGGCGGGCAGACCTTCCTCGAGTCCGAACTTGCGGAAGCGCACGCCATCGTAGCGGTAGAGGCCGCTCTGGGTACCCACCCAAAGGTAGCCGTCCCTGTCCTGGGCAAGGGCGCCGGTATTCAGGCTGGTTAGCCCATCCTTGGTCCCATAGACCCGGAGGGGAACCCGGCCTGAAGGAGCTGCGGGAACGCTGGGCTCTGCCTGGGCTGGGCCAAGCGCCAAGGCCACCGCCAGAAGCATTGTCCGTAGGTTCATATACCGCTAGTTTGCACGCAATTGGCCGAAGAAGTTGCGTGCTATTACAGGGCGGGCTCTTCCGAAGGCAAGGCTTCGGTTTCGGTGCCGAAGACACCCTCCCACTTGGCGATCACCACCGAGGCCAACCCATTGCCAATAACGTTGATCGTGGTCCGGGCCATGTCCATGATTTCGTCCACCGCGAGCAGCATGGCGATGCCAGCCTCGCCGGGCAGACCAAAGGATCCGCAGGTGCCTGCGATGATCACCAAGGTGGCCCGAGGCACGCCCGCCACACCCTTGGATGTGAGCATGAAGGTGAAGACCATGAGGAGCTGACTCCCCAGGCTCATGTGGATGCCCGCCGCCTGGGCGATGGTGAGGCTGGCGAGCACCAGATACAGGGTGCTGCCATCCAAGTTGAAGCTGTAGCCGGTGGGAATCACAAAGCTAGCTACGCGCCTGGGCACGCCAAAGCGCACGGTCTCCTCCAGGAGCTTGGGGAGGGCCGCCTCGCTGGAGGCTGTAGAGAAGGCCGTGATCGCCGGCTCCTTGATGGCCTTCAGGAAGGCGAAGACCTTCACGCGGCAGATCAGCATCACCGGCACAAAGACCAGGACGAAGAGACAGATCAGGGCGAAGTAGAGGCTGCCCACCAGCAGGGAGTACTGCTTGAGCAACTGGAACACCGCCGGCCAGCCTGCCATCGTCTGGCCGTTGACGGTGTGACCAGCGGCCATGGAGCTCACGTTGTAGGCCATGGCGCCAAACACGCCGAGAGGCGTAAGGGTCATCACCATGTCCGTGTACTTGAACATGGTCTGGGCCACGCCATCGAAGAAGGCAAGCACGGGCTTCCCGCGTTCGCCCACATGGGTGAGGGCGATGCCGAAGAGGCTGGCGAAGATCACCACGGGCAGGATGTCGCCTTCCGCCGCGTGCTGGACCAGGTTCGAAGGAAAGAGATGCAGGGCGATCTCCCAGCCCGTCTTCGCCTTGACGGCCGCCACGGCGGTGTGGGCCGAGAGATCCAGCGGGAGGTGGGCGCCGGGCTTCAGCCAGTTCGCGATGGCGAGCCCAAGGAAAAGGGCAAAGGTTGTGACGACCTCGAAATAGAGCAGCGCCTTGCCGCCCATCCGTCCTACGGCCTTGATATCCCCCGTCTGGGCAATGCCCACAACGATCGTGCTGAAGAGCAGGGGTACGATGAGGCCCTTGATGAGGGAGATGAAGGCCTTGGAGAGGAAGCGAAAGAGGTTGTAGGCCTGCGGGAACTCGTTTCGGGGCAGAGAGCCGCCGAGGACCACCCCCATGGCGAGACCAAAAAAAATCCAGAAGGTGCTCGAGCGATAGAAGGGTCTCTTGGGGGCCATGAGATACAACTCCAAAGCCCACGGTTGATCAACGCGCGAACCTGGGCGAACTCGCGCTCATCCTGCCTGGATCCAGCCGTGGCTCAGGTGCTGACTGAAATGGAGAACAGCCCCATTAGCCCGGGGCTGTTCCCCTGCGGTCTGCTTGAAAGCTACTTGACCCAACCCTTGACCTGGAAGGGGAGCCCTTGAGGAGCCTTGGCTGTGCCGCCATCCACCCAGGCTGTCCAGGCGCTGCTCAGGATGCGAATCGCGTTACCCGTGGCGGCTGATCCGATAACCACCCGAGGCACCATGTAGACGCCGCTGGTATGGCCACCCCGGTATTCCACCCAATAGGTGCCCTGGGGCAGGGCAATGCCAAGTCCCTTGCAGCTGATGTTGTACAGGGAGCGCGTGCCGTCCGTGGCAATGGTGGTGTCGTTGGTCCGGTAGCCGATCCAGGTGACGGTCGTGGTCCGGTTGGTCGTTGTATCCCCCCAAATCACGGCACTTCCCGTGACATTGGGTGGTCCATTCCAGATCTGGATGTTGCAGGTGAAGGCCGGTGGCGTCGTGATGGAGCCGCCGGTGAGATAGAGGGAGAAGACGGCCTCATCTACCTGCCAGCCAGTGGCATCCGTCACGGTAAAGTCATCTGCGACGGAGAACCCGTTGCCCAGCGCTGCCGTTCCCCCGTTCCCCTGAGTCGTCAAGCCCAGGGTTGTCTGCACCGCGGAAACACCCGCGCCGCCAACCCCAGCGCCGGGGTGGGAGATGAAGCTGTCCTCCACGAGCGCGATGGGATTCCCCACAGTCAGCTTCGCCTGACGGGTCGTGACATAGCCGGCGGTGTTGGTGACATCGACCTTGTAGAGCTTCCCGGTGTCACCGGTGACGGTGGCGGCCGTCGTGTAACTGGCACTGGTGGCACCCGTGATGAGGGTGGTGCCGAGATACCACTTGTAGGTTGGGGCAGGCGTCCCGGTCGCTACGACCGTGAAGGTTGCTGTGGCACCGGGCAGAACAAAGGCATCGGAGGGCTGGGTGGTGATTGTCGGCTTAACTGCGTAGGTGATGTCCACCACGGACAGGACAGCCTCCAGGCTGGTCACGGTACCGACGCTGTTCACGACATTTACGGTGTAGATGTTTCCGGTATCCGAAACCGCCGCGGCGGTATTCGTGTAAGAGGCGCTGGTGGCGCCCGTGATGTTCGTGCTGTTCTTCTTCCACTGGTAGGTGGGCGTGGGCTTGCCTGTGGCCACCACCGTGAAGGTGGCTGGCGAACCCGAGTTCACAGTGACGGACCGAGGCTGGGTGGTGATCTCAGGCAGGGAATTCACGGTGAGTGTGGCGGCAGTCGAAGTCACGGAAGCGACTGGATTGGAGACGGTGACGGTGTAGCTGCCCTCATCGGTGGACTGGGCGCTGGTTACCGCGTAGCTGCTGGCGTTCGCACCCGTAATGGCGATGCCGCTTTTGAACCACTGGTAGTTCAGCGGCGTCCCGGTGGCAGTCACCACCGTAAGGGTGGCGGCGGAACCCTTGGTGACGGTCACGCTCGCAGGCTGCGTGCCAATCGTCGGGGCGATCATGAAGGGCGCTGCGGGCTGGGCATCCGTCGCGGTGAAATTGGTGCACCCGAGCGTGATGGCCGCCATGCCGAGAGCGGCGAGCAGGGCAGTCAGCCTGATGGGCGAGGTTGCGCGGGGGGTACGCATGGGGTGACCTCCAGGAATGATCGGCTGCGGGTGATCTCGCATTCAAGGCGCACCCTAACCAGATCGCGGGACAGTGCATGAAAGGAGCGAAGAGCATCAGCCTGCAAAGTTCTCTGGCTGCCAGCAACCCTCTGCCTCGCAACAAGCAGGCTTCGGGATGGAATTGATTCAAAGAGACTTTCAAGGCCTGAGTTTGGGATAGGAGACGGTTAAATCCTGTTAAGTTTTCAGCTCACTCGTATTCCATGGGAGCCGCCTTGAGCGTCTGCATGCCACCCTCCCCCCACCTCCTCCGCTGGCGGATTCTGCCCCTCCTGGTGTTCCTGCTCGCTTCTGAAACAGCCAGCGCTTGCACCCTGTACGCAGCTCACGGCGCCCGTGTGGCTGGAGGCGGCACCCTCATCGTGAAGGTACGTGACTGGACTCCAGGCGACCACCAAGTGCTCGAGCGGGTCACGCCTCCCAGGGGTTACTCCTACTACGCCCTGGTCACGGAGGGCGAGGATCCCGGCATCAAAGCAGGAGTCAACGAGCGGGGCCTGGTGGTGGAGAGCGCCACCGCCAGCAGCATCCCCAAGCCGGATCGCCAGGAGCCCGAGTCCACGATGGGTCTGCTGCGCAAATTGCTCGCGGAGTGCGCCACTGTGGACGATGTGCTGGCGAGAAAAGCCCTCTTCCGCGGGCCGCGCTTCCTGCTGGTGGCCGACGCGACCCAGGTCGCCTGCATTGAGATTGGACCCCTGGGCCAGGTGCGGGTGGACATTACTCGGGACGGCGTCGCCGCCCACACCAACCACTACCTGCCCGGTGCGCTGAGCGGAGCCAACCAGAAGACCCCCGGAGCCAGTAGCCTCTCCCGCTTCAACCGAATCAAGGAGCTGCTGGAGGCGAAGACCCCCCACACCATGGACGGCTTCCTGGGCTTCTCCCGGGACCGTCATGCGGGACCCGACCTGAGCATCTTCCGGACGGGTCTCAAGCCCACGGGCACCCGCACCATGTCGGTGTGGGCCGTGCGACTTAAGCCGGGCGGCGGCGCGGAAATCGTCGTGCGTCTGCTCAACGCGGGGCAACCCGAGGTGCTCGTCCGGCGCGACTTTGCTGAGATCTTCCGGAAGGACCCCGTCCGCTAAGGCAGTGCCCCCGTGGCCTGCAGGTGGGACTTGATGGCCGCTGCCATCCCGGCGGCAGTCGCTGCAGTGGCGGAGCTGGGCGAGCGGAAGCTTAGTCCGAACTCCAGCTGCACCGCGTTCAGGCGATTTGGCGCCGCTTCGGGAAACCCATAGGCCTGTACGATGTAGCCGCCCGTAAAGGAGGCATGTTCGCCCGTGGCGCTGGTACCGGGATTGACCGGCAGACTCCGCGCCAGCATCTCTGTTACCAGTCCGTTGGGTGCCGTTCGATAGAGCGTTGGTAGAGCGGCAGTATTGCCGTTCTGGGTGCCCCGATAGATGAGATTCGAGGTGGTTCCCTGCCCGTGGACATCGATGAGGATGGCGCCTGTCGAAGACTGTGCCTTGGCGGCATTCACGGCGGTCTGGATGGCCGTGTGATAGAAGGCATAGATGGGAGCTACCGTTGCTGTTTCATAGGCCTCCGCAGCACTCCGATTGAAGTCCACATACTTCCGGCTCACCTGGGACGCCACCAGATGTGCCTTCTTGCCGGTCAGTGCGAAGAGCTGACTCTGGATCGCAAGGCCGAGCTCGTACGTGTTCGTGTCGAGCACGGTGGTGGCATCCGTTGCGACCCGCTCTGGCACACCGGGTAACACGGCTGATCCACCATGTGGAACTGAGAGCACCACCGGCAGGGTCCCGCTTTCCACCAGGACGTAACTGGCTGGGCTCAGTGGATCGATCTTGACTGCGTTCCCAGCCCCACTTCCAGCGCCACCACAGGCGGCACCCGCCAGGACGGCTGTAAGCAGGGAGAACAGTCGAAGGACGCGACGGTGGTTTCGAATAAACGTTTGGATCATTTTGGGTGTCCTCGGGCAGGTGGCCCGCAAGCCTTCGGAAATTAACAGGGATTAACCGGCCTGTGGCACACACTTCTTCATCCGCCATTCATCCAGGGGCGGCTCTGAACCCGTGTCGGAAGAAGGGTGACTGCATGACCAACTGGCTTAGAAAACACCTCCACTTCAGCGCAATCTGGCTGGTCGTCGGGCTCCTCCTGCTCGTCCTTCCGCTGGGCGCTCAAGAGGACATTTCGGCACTTCGGAAGCGCCTCGAAGCCAAAGCGTCGGTCACCATCCTCGTCACGGATTCCGGTCTGGGTGGCCTCTCTGTGGTGGCCGGAATCGAAGAGCGGGCCCGGGCCAGCCGTACCTTCAGAAAGGTTCGCCTGGTGTTCGTCAACGCCATGCCAACAGCCAAGAAGGGCTACAACAAGATGTCCCCGGAGGAAAAGGTCAGCGTGTTCAACGACGCGCTGAAGGCCATGGCTACCCGGTTTAAGCCGGATGCCATCCTGATCGCCTGCAACACTCTGAGCGTCGTCTATCCCGACACGCCCTTTGCACGCACCACCAAGGTCCCGATCGTTGGCATTGTCGGCCTTGGGATCGACATGATTGCCGAGTCCCTCGTCCGCACGCCCAAGAGCGTCGCCATGATCTATGGGACGGAGACCACGATTGAGTCCAATGCCTACCGCGATGGGCTGGTGAAGAAGGGCATTCCACTAGAGCGCATCGTGTCGGTGCCTTGCTCTGGACTGGCCATCAAGATTCAGAACGATGCAGCCAGCGAGGCCGTGAAAGTGGCCATCAACGGCTTCGTTCGCGCCGGCATGACCACACGGCCCACCCCTGACGCCAAGGTTGTGGTCGGGCTCTGCTGCACGCACTATGGCTATTCCAGCACCCTCTTTTCGACGAGCACGCTGGAGGCGGGGGCCGCTGCGGTGGAGTTGGTCGACCCCAACATTCGGATGAGTGCACTCCTCTTCAGGCCGAAGCCCACCCGCAGGTACCCACGGGTGAACACCGCGGTGGAGGTCTTCTCCCGGGGCGAGCTCCTTCCGGAAGCCCGAAAGAACATCGGTGATCTGGTCCGGCCTGCCTCCCCGAAAACAGCCGAGGCACTCCTTGGCTACACCCATGATCCGGAGCTCTGGGCTTATCCGAGCCCCACCGTCCCCAAGTAATCCATGGTCTGATTTTCTCGGACTGATTCCACCAAGCCCAGGAGTATGGCATGCGCTTACAGCCCGCCCTTTTCGCCACCCGAAGCACGCTGGTGGCCATCCCGCTCCTGGCCTGGACGATCGCCTGCGGACCGGTATCCACCCTTCCAACAGGGGTCGTTCAACCGGCCGTGGTGGCCCAGATGGAGTCCCTGGTACACCTCCAAAAGGGTGAATTGCCGATTCTCATCTCGGCTCCCCATGGTGGTCGCAAGGACATCCCCGGCTCAAGGCACCGCACGGGCCAGGGTATGGCCACGGGTGGCGCGGGCTTTAGCACTGCCTGGGATGCTGGGACGGAAGAACTGGCACTGGAACTGGCGGCTGAAGTCCTGCGCCTAACCGGCAAGAAGCCCTACCTCGTGGTGGGCTCGTTCAAGCGCAATTTCCTGGACTGCAACCGGCCCCCTGCCATCGCCTATTCCGATCCGGCGGCCCGAGCGGTCTACGAGGTCTACCACGGGGCCCTCCGGGAAGACTGCAAGGAAATCGTGACCCGGTTCGGCAGCGGACTGGTGGTTGATCTGCACCGCCAGGGTACCTCCGCGAACACGGTCTATCGCGGCACGAAAAACGGCAAGAGCGTGACGGCCATGCGGGCCAAATTCGGCGACGGTATTCACGAAGGACCCGACAGCGTGTTTGGCAGACTCAAGGCCCAGGGGTGGAACGTCCACCCGGACCCCGGCGGCACGGAGCAGTCCGGATTCTCAGGAGGCTTCATCACCCAGACCTACGGCAGTGAAAGATCACCCACGGATGCCATTCAGTTCGAATTCGGCGCCGACTACTGCAAGTCTGCGGAGCAGCGTAAGGGCACGGTAAAGGCGCTTGCCTTGGTGCTGGTGGAATTGGCCAAAGGCTACCACCTCTAGGAACTCGTCCTGATCTGGGAGCACTGCCCTCGAGCGACCTTGGGCACAGGATTGCAAGGAGACCTCGATCTACCTGAGGGTCAAGCGCACGTAGCGGCCCTCGGGTGTGTTCTCGAACTGGACCTTGTTGCCCCAGGTCGCGGGCTCCGGGCTGTGCTTCAGCAGGGCAGCCTTGGCCTGATCAAACTCATCGGCAGACACGGGGCGCGGCTGGTACTTGGTCAGAATGTTGTCCGAGACGATGGGGTACAGCTCCAGACTCAGGGCGCCAGAAGGTGTCGCCACCAGCACTGCGGGCAGACCGAATGGGTCCACGCCACTCTTGACAAAGCGGCCAGCCGAGTTGAAGGCAAAGTTGCCAATGGAATAGGCAATCCAGCGGTTCTTGTACTGCTCAATCTCACCCATCATGTGCGCGCCGTGGCCAAGCACAAGATCCACCCCCGCATCGATGGCGCCATGGGCTGTGGTCGTCTGCTCCGCATTGCGCCATTTGTAGTTCTGTCCCCAGTGGGGAAAGTAGACGACGAAGGCATTCGTGTCTGCCTTGCGGATGGTTTCCACCTGACGCTTCAGGATGCCCAGGTCGATGGCCGCCACGCCTGGACGACTGGGCTTGGCATAGAACTGGTACTTCGTGTCGTACTCGGCTTCGCGGTACTCGAAGGCGGTGATGACATAGAGGCTAAAGCTCCGACTCCCAACCTGGAAGCTGCGGTGCCAAGGCGCCCTAGCACCTTCCTCGTTCAGGCCGGCACCGAAGGTCGTAATGCCCTTGGCGGAGAGCGTGGACAAGGTCTGGAGGAGACCTTCCTGGCCGAGGTCAGCCGTGTGGTTATTCGCCAGTCCGACGACCGTGATGTTGTGGCGCAGCAGGGCGGCGGGAGTCTGGATTGGATCAGCGTAGTGAACATAGTCCTTCTGGCCCGCGAAGGGTGAAGTCCGGGTCTGGGCCACGGGCGTCTCGAGGTTCGCCACCACGACCTGGGCGGATTTCAGCAGGGGAGCCAGCTTCTCCAGGGAATAATCGTAGCCCTTAGCCTTCAGGATGTGTCCCTTGCCGGCCTTTTCGTATTCATCCTGGTAGCTCTCGCCCCAACCAAGATCACCTGCGAACAGCACCCGCAGGGGGGTGGTGGCCGCCTGGAGACTCGAGGTCGGATTCCCCGCGCCGGCGAAGAGCACCCTTTCGGCATGCACCGACATCTTCTTGTCGTTATGGGGGACACCAGGGGCCGTGACCAGCTGCCAGCGAAACGGAACCTTGAGGCGCTCTGCCTGCGTCCGCGCCGCTTCGAAGTAGGCCTTGCCACGGGCGAGGCGGAAGGCCCCCTGGGCCATGGCGCCGGGGGTTCGCCGGAGCTGCTTGTGGTTGGGATCAATGTCCTGATCGCCCAATAGGATGGTTATGGGTAGGCCAAGGACCTGTTTGAGGCGGGCATCGTCGCAGACGGTGCCACCCGTGCCATAGGGGAAGGCGATCGCTGGATCAGGGAACATGTACCAGCCCGCATTGGCGCTTACGATACGCAGGGCCTTGGCGGTTGGCTTGAAGAAGGCCAGGCGATGTACGAACTGACTTCCAGCGGAGTGGCCGTAGAGGAGATAGCCAGGTGTCGTCAGGTTCAACTGCGCGGCGGCTGCATCGAAGATCGGATCGAGATAGGAAAAGGTCCACTGGGCCTCTGGTATTGGCACAGGGAGCTTGTCCTCCTCATTGAAATTTCCGAAGACATTGCCGAAGTTGTACTGAGAGTCCGAGGGGAAATCGGTCTTTGAGAACTCCGGGCAAAGCAGCACAGCCCCTCGGCGTTCAGCAATCTCGCTCCAGTCGTCGCGGTAGCGGTCGGCGTCTCGGGTTACACCGTGCATGACCATGAGCACCGGCGCATCCGGTTTGCAGTTGGCGGGCACGCTGTAGAACACCCGGAGGGGACGCCCCTGGTTGATGGCAGCAGCTCTGAATGTGATGCTGCCTTTCCCAGGCTGAAGGGAAGTGGACGGGCTCTGGGCCCATACAGGCAGGACGAGAAGGAGAGCGGTGAGACAGGCCAGCTTCATACTTCACCTCCTGGAACGGGGAGAGCTTTCGCTGCGAGACTTTGGATGATGGACAGGCCGATGCTCACGGAATCCACCAGGCACTGGACGGGCATGGCTTCCTGGTGGGAGTGCACGTTGCGGTAGCCGAGGCCGAGGTTCACACAGGCGATGCCGCGGCCATTGAGGACATTGGCGTCACTGCCGCCTGGGTAACGCAGTGATTTGGGTTCAAAGCCTGCTGCGGCGATGCCTTGGGTCACGGCACAGACAATGGGTTCTTCAGGGTCCAGGGAAAACCCATCGTATTTCGGGGTCCAGGTCAGATCCACAGAACCCCCAGCCGCAGCCGCCGACTCTTCAAAGGCCTCCCGGACATGAGCCTTCTGAGTCTGCAGTTCCTCCGGGTGAGGGCTCCGGAACTCTCCAAGGATCTCCACACGGTCAGGGATCACATTGATGGCGGTCCCGCCCCGGATGGTCCCGATGTTAAGCATTCCGGTGGTACCCCAGCGGCCCTGCTTCAGGCGAGAGATGGCCTGGGCGGCGATCTGGATGGCGTGGACGCCCTTCTCGGGCCAAACCGCGGCGTGGGCGGCCCGCCCATGCACCACGGCCTCGAAGACGACGGCGGCCGGAGCCTCGACCACGAAGCTTCCGCAGGGTGCCGAACTATCGAAGATGAGTCCCACGGTCGCTTTTAGGTTGGAGACATCCAGGGCCTTGGCGCCATGCATGCCAGCTTCTTCGCACACCGTGAAGACCAGGTCCAGTGGACCATGGGGAATGTTGCGCTCAGAGAGCTGCTGCAAGATCTCAATGATGATGGCGATCCCGGCCCGATCGTCCGCTCCCAGGATGGTGGAACCGTCCGAGGTGATGAGGTCCTCCGCAGGGAACTGCGGTTTCAACCCCAGGGTGGGAGCTACCGTATCCAGGTGCGCACAGAGCAGGAGAGCGGGTACCGGGAGGGTCCCCGGCACGTGGCCGATGAGGTTCCCGGACTGACCTCCAAACGTAGATCCCGCCCCATCCATGGTTGTGACGATCGACAGTTCCGAAAGGCGCTGTCTCACGACCTCCGCCACGCCACCTTCATTCCCGGAGGTACCGTCCACTTTGGCCAGCTGAAGAAACAGCTCGATGACCCGAACCTGATCTGCCATGGAATTTTTCCAGTCAGTTTGACTTTTTTTGGAACAAAGGTTCCAATGCGACGATAATACCCAGGTGGTAGCCCGCTGTCAAAAATCAGCTCCCCCATGGGAAACCGGTGATTTCGAGGTTGGAAGATGAAGAATGAGCCCTCGTTCAAACGCCTGCAGGGCGCGATTCTGGCGATCCAGGATGCCCTGACTCCCACCGAGCGCCTCATTGCCAGCTATCTGCTGGAGCATCCCCGCAGTGTGGCTCTGATGCCGATTCAGGAGTTGGCTTCCAGACTTGAGGCCGGTCCCGCCTCCATCATCCGGGTCATGCAGAAGCTTGGCTACAAGGGGTATTCCGAGCTGAAGCGAGACTTGCAGCAGGAGCTGCGAGGGAACGACTCCCCGTTGGAGCGCTTCAAGCTCGCCCTGGACCGCCGCACCGACCTGGACTTCTCGGACATCCACGCCATCGCCAGTCAAGAGATGGATAACCTGCGGACGACGCTGGAGCGGGTGGATAGCGCCAGCCTGGCCCAGTCCGTGAAGCTTGTGAGCCGAGCGAGCCTCGTCTACACCGCAGGGGTCGGCATCTCCTCTCACCTTGCCAGCCTGGCGACCTTCGTGTTCCAGCACATCGGCCTGCGCGCCTTCCTGGTCCAGCACACCGGGCTGAACCTGGCTGAGCAGCTGGTTTCCATCAGAAAGCAGGATGTGCTCCTCGCCTTCGCCTTCCCCCCGTATTCCAGCCAGACCATCGAAGGCGCCGCCCTGGCCAAAGCGCAAGGGGCGAGTGTTATCGGCATCACCAACCAGATCCTCAGCCCCTTGGCAGAGCATTGCGATGTTGTGCTCGTAGCCAAGACGGATAGCAGCGCGCCGTCCAACTCCCTATCCGCCCCCCTGCTGCTCATCCACGCGATCGCCTCGGCAGTGGCCTCCGCCAAGCGTCGCCAGTCCTCGAAGGCCATCGAGACGACCATCTCACTCCGCAACCGAAAGCCCTAGCCCTGGATTCACAAGGAGCCCATGCCCAACCAGTCGAACCAGGGTCCGAACGCCAGCGCCACCTTTCCTGCCGTCTTCTGGGTGGCCAATGTTCTGGAGATGCTGGAGCGGGCTGCATTCTATGGCTTCTATATCGCCATCACGCTCTATCTCACCGACCTGGTGGGGTTCAGTGACCGGGAGACGGGCGTCGTGGCAGGCCTGTTCGTGGGCCTGCTCTACTTTTTGACCCCCTTCGTCGGCGCCCTGTCGGACCGGTTGGGGTTTCGCAAGGCGCTGATCATGGCCTTCGCCCTGCTGACCGTGGGCTACACGCTGCTCGGCTTGTTTACCGCCAAGCTTCCAGCCGTCCTCTCGCTCATCGTCATCGCCGTTGGCAGCTCGTTCATCAAGCCGGTGGTGACGGGAATGATCGCGAAGACGGTTTCCGAGGCGAATCGCGCCCGAGGTTACGCCCTCTTCTACTGGGTGGTGAACATCGGCTCCTTCGGCGGTAAGACCTTCGTCCCGTTTATCCGCCTCGGGGCCGGGCTGCAGTATGTCAATTTTTTCGCCGCGGCCATGTGTCTGGTCGCGCTCCTGGGGGCCGTGATTTGGTTCCGCCCCGAGGCTGAAGTGACGCGCGGGAAGACCCTTGGAGAGGTGGCCCGTTCCCTCCAGAAGGTGGTCCGGACCCCCCGGCTCATCCTCTTCATTCTCATTATCTCGGGGTTCTGGACCACCCAATATCAGCTCTACGCAACCATGCCGAAATACGTCATCCGGTTGCTGGGAGCCTCCTCTCGGCCGGAATGGATCGCCAATATCAACCCACTGATTGTCGTGATGTTCGTGGTCCTGATCACCCGCCTGATGCAGCGGAGAAAAGCCGTTACGTCCATCTTTGTTGGCATGCTGCTGGTGCCTGCGGCGGCCCTGTTGATCGCACTGGGGCCCGCCCTCCAGTCTGTGGTCGGACCGAAGATCCTGATCCCTGGGGTGGGCTCTGTGCACCCCATGGTGCTCATGCTGGTGCTGGGGATCATGCTCCAGGGGTTCGCAGAGAGCTTTATCTCACCGCGCTACCTGGAATATTTTTCCCTTCAATCACCCAAGGGGGAGGAGGGCGCTTATCTCGGCTTCGCCTATCTCTACTCCTTCTTTGCGGCCGTGATCGGCTTTGCGCTTTCCGGGTTTTTATTAGACAAGTACTGTCCTGATCCAAAGATCCTTCCAGCGGGTCTCAGCAGCGTAGAGCGCGCAGCCTACTACCAGAATGCGCATCACATCTGGTACTACTTCATCGCCATCGGCATCCTGACAGCCTTGGCCCTCCTGGTGTTTGCGCGGGTCACGGCACGTCGCGAAAGCTCTACCTCAGCCTGAGGCTCTCCTGACCTTCAGTTCTCTTCTTGGAGCACAGAAGCATGCGCTACGCCCGCATCCTGCCATTCCTCTTCATGCCCTTGGTGGTTGCCGCCCTCGAGCGGCCCATGCGCCTGCCCCAGGACCCCAGCCTTAGCCCCGATGGCCGGTCGGCGGTCTTCGCCTGGCAGGGCGACATCTGGTCGGTTCCCAGCACTGGGGGGAGTGCCACGCGCATCACGTCCCACCTGGCAGACGATTCCCAGCCCAAGGTGAGTCCTGACGGCAAATTAGTGGTTTTCGTGTCCAGGCGCACGGGTACGGACCAAGTCTTTCTGGCCCCCATCCAGGGCGGAACGCCCCGCCAGGTGACCTTCGATGGGAACGACAAGACCCTGGTGGGTTTTACCTCCGACGGTGCCGCTGTGCTGGTGATCGAGGAGCAGGATCTCTCCCCCCACCAGGTCGAGAACCGCCGCCTCTTCAAGGTCTCCCTCACGGAGCGGAAGGCGCCGGAGCGTCTCTTCGACGCCTCTCTGGATGGCGCGGCCCTGTCTCCTGATGGCACCAAGGTCCTGTTCACGCGGGGGCGCGCCCCGTGGTGGCGAAAGGGCTACGAGAGCTCCGCCGCCTCTCAGCTCTGGGTGGCGGACGTTGCGGCTCAGCCCGTTACCTACCAGCGCTTGAGTGCCGACCACCCGCACTTCCAGAACGTCTCGGAGCGCTGGCCCATGTGGTCACCCAACGGGAAGGGCTACTACTTCGTGAGCGAGATCGACGGCATCAATGAGGTGTACTACCGCAACCTGGATGGCTCGGACCAGCGACGCGTGACCCAGGTGAGCCTGGAAAAGGGTGACGATGGCGTCGTGTTCCCCTCGCTCTCGGGCGATGGCAAGACGCTGCTCTTCCGGCGACGCTTCGATCTGATGACAGCCGACACCGCGAACGGCAAGGTTCGTCCGCTCGCCCTGAGCGCCACGGGCGACGAGGTGGCCGCGCCCCTGGAGCCCCGGACGGACAAGGCCGCCTCGGCCGTGGCTTTCACCAAGGATGGCAAGCAGATGGCCTTTGTGGCCGGAGACGACCTGTGGGTGATGGACACCATCCTGAAGGAACCCGTTCGCGTCACCCACAATGCCGCCCGGGAAGACAGCCTCGCCTTCAGCCCTGATGGCAAGCGGCTCTACTTCGTGAGCGAGGCCGGCGGCGAGTCCGATCTCTACGTTGTCGACTGTCCCAGGGAGGACCGAGCCTGGTTCCTGGCCTCCGGCTTCACCCCCAGACCCCTCACCCGGGACAAGGCTGTGGAGGGTAGCGTCAAGCCCGACCCCACCGGCAGGACCGTCGCCTTCCTCAAGGATCACGATCTCTGGCTGATGAAAGCCGACGGCACCGGCGCCCACAAGCTCCTCGACAGCTGGAGCAACATGGACTTCGACTGGAGCCCCGACGGCAAGTGGCTGGTCGTCGCCAAGCAGGACACGCTGTTCAACAGCGACATCTGGGTGCTGCCGGTGGACGGCAGTCGCCCGCCCTATAACCTCTCCCGACACCCCGACAACGACACCACTCCCCGCTGGAGCCCCGACGGCACCCGCATCGCCTTCGTGGGGCACCGGGATGGGGACGAGGCCGACATCTATGTGGTGACGCTCTCCAGGGCCGTGAAGGAAGAAACAGCCAGGGATCGGTCCCTTAAGCGAGCCACCGAAGCGCTTCAAAGCCGCCCCGCCCGCCGCGAGGCGACTCCCGCCTCGGCCGACGAGGCCTCGGCTGAGCCCGCAGTCCGTTCCGCTCGGCCGGTGGGTAAGGATGTGGTGATCGACTTCGAGGGCATTCACGACCGCATCCACCGCCTCCGTTTCTCGGGCAACGAGCGCGACCTGGTGTGGTCCCCGGACGGCACCCAGCTTGGCTTCACCCACGCGGCCTCGGGCGCTGCCGGGGAAGGCGAGGAAGACCAGCGGGTCAAGCGCCCCGCCGCAACGCCTGCCCCAGCCAAACCCCAGGCGGCACCCACCGCCCCGCACACGGCACCCGCCGCGCCCGCGGCTTCATCTGCGCCAGCCACCACCACGGGACCAGCCTTCTTCACCGTCACCTTCCCCGACAAGCTGACCCCGGTCCAGGTGTTCAGCCCGGCCCTCGCCCATCCCAAGTGGGTGGAGGCGAACACCCTGGTGGGAACGGCTGTCGGCCTCCCCGCCACACTCGCCATCTCCTCCGCCAAGCGGACCACCTACCCCTTCACGGTCCACTTCACCCGTGACTGGCGGGACTACCGGACGGCGGTCTTTGATCAGGCCTGGCGCCACATGCGGGACAGCTTCTACGATGGGCACCACAACAACCGCAACTGGGACACGGTGCGCGCCAAGTACCGAGACCTGGCGGGAGAGTGCCTGGGGAAGAAGGAATTCGAGACCCTGGTTCAGCTGATGCTCGGCGAACTGAATGCCTCCCACCTCGGCTTCTCCAATGCTCCGGAATTCCTCCCGGTACCGCCTGCCACGACCGTGCCCGTCCCCACCCCCTTCCAGCTGGGCTTGCGCTTCGATCGCACTGCGAACGGGAGCGGGCTGAAGGTGGCCAGCGTCATTCCGAACAGTCCCTGCAGCCTACAGCGAAGTCTGGTTCGTCCCGGAGAGACGCTGCTGGCCATCGATGGGGTGAAGGTTGCCCGGGATACAGATCTGGCGGGCCTTCTGGCCATGCCGGAGAGCCGGGACCTGCAGCTCACCATCGCCGATGGTGCGGGTCTGGCCCGCCTGGTCACCGTGCGGCCCGTGGCTTCCGTGAAAGAGCTTCTCTACCCGGAATGGGTCGAAGCGAACCGGGCGGAAGTCGAGCGCCAGAGCGGCGGCAAGCTCGGCTATCTCCACATCAAGGGCATGAACATGCCGAGCTTCCGCCAGTTCGAGGAGGACCTCTACCACGCTGGCGTCGGCAAGGACGGCCTGGTTATCGATGTGCGCTACAACGGCGGTGGGAGTACAGCCGATCATGTGCTCACGGCGCTCACCCAGCCCGTGCATGCGGTGGCCGTGCCGAGGGATGGTCAGGCCGGCTACCCCCAGGACCGCATGGTCTATGCCACCTGGACCAAACCCATCGTGCTGATGTGCAACGAATACAGCTTCTCCAATGCGGAGATCGTCAGCCACGCCATCAAGACCATCGGCCGGGGTCGACTGGTGGGCATGCGCACCGCCGGAGGCGTCATCAGCACGGGTGCGTCCACCCTCCAGGACGGCAGCACCCTCCGCATGCCCTACCGGGGCTGGTACCTTCGCGACACGGGCGCTGATATGGAGCTGAATGGCGCCGAGCCGCACATCGCCCTCTGGAACCGGCTCGGTGGCCCCGATGACCAGCTGACCGCCGCGGTGAAGGCGCTGGCCGAAGATGTGGCCACGGACAAGGCCAAGCCCCGCCCCCAGCTTGTGAGTGCTGCCGAACTGCGCAAGTAGGCCCCGGCACCGCCTTCGGGGCGACCAAGGAGATTCCTGGCGTCCACTGGGCGGCCCCGGAGGCCCAGCCTGGGTCGGTCAGCCCCGGTCCCGGCGGTCGCCCACGACCACGGCCGGGACCCCGGCCACGATGCTCCAGGCGGGCACGTCCCGAGTGACCACGGCGCCCATGGCCACCACGGCGTGGTCCCCGATGGTCACCCCGTCGGTCACGCCGGCGTTGGCACCGATCCACACATCCTGGCCGAGGGTGATCCCCCGGGAGCGGACCGGCTGATCCCGGATGGCGCGGTCCGGGGCCAGGCCGTGGTCGAAGGCGTAGAGGACGGCCCCGCTGGCGATGCGGGTGCCGTCGCCGAGGGTGATCCCCTTCCGACCGCCGTCCAGGCGGGCCCCCGCATTGATGCTGACGTCACAGCCCAGGGTGAGGGGACCGTGGAGAAAGGCCTGGGCCGCTACGGCACAGCGGTCTCCCAGGCGGACGGGTCGGCCTGGCTCGCCGAAGATGGCCGCCTCCGGGGCGATGAAGCACCCGGTGCCCAGCTCGACGGTCTCCATGGCCAGGAGGCGGGCCTGCACCTCGGCCTGCCAAGCCTCGGCCCAGGCGCGGTTCCGGGGCTTGAGGACGAAGTAGAGCCAGGGCATCCAGGCCAGTCGGCGCTGGTGCTGCTCTCTCAGGGCCAGGGGATCCCGCATGGCGTTATGGTAGCGTCCCCGCCGCCAGCGGTCCTACCGGAGGGCGGCCTCGATGGCGGCCCGAAGCTCAGCGCCACCGGGGGTGACCTTGCTGGGGAAGGCCTTGAGCACTTGCCCATTTCGGCCCACCAGATACTTGTGGAAGTTCCAGGCGGGCTCACCGTGGTGGGCCGTGAGGAAGCGATACACCGGGGCCTGGGTGGGACCCTTGACGTCCAGCTTCTCGAAGAGGGGGAAGGACACGCCGTAGTTCTTCTGGCAGAAGGCGCCAATCTGGGCCGGCGTTCCGGGCTCCTGCGCACCGAACTGGTTGCAGGGGAACCCCAGCACCACCAGGCCACGGTCCGCATAGTCGGCGTGGAGCTTCTGCAGGCCTTCGTACTGAGGTGTGTAGCCGCACTCGCTGGCCACGTTCACGGCCAGGACCACCTTGCCCTTGTAGGCAGACAGGGCCAGGGGGTGGCCGTCGAGGGTGTTGAGGGTGAGCTCGTGGAGGGACACGGGGACCTTCCTTTCCTGGGCGGGCAGGAGCAGGGTGGTGGACAGGATGGCGAGGGCTAGGATCAGGCGCACGGGGACTCCAGGCTGTTGCATTGGGTGCCACCCACAGCCCTGCCGTTCCACCACCCGGACTACTTGCGCAGCTTGAGCAGGTCCATGACGATCACGAGGAGCATGAGGGAAGCCAGCAGCAGGAAGCCCGCCGTTAGGATCTTTTCCTTGAGCTCGATGGTGAGGTCTTTGCGGCGCAGCTTCTCGAAGGTCAGCATGGCCATGTGGCCGCCATCCAGGGCCGGGATGGGCAGGGCGTTGAGGATGGCCAGCTGCAGGCTGATGGCGCCACACATGAACAGGAAGACATCCCAGCCGGTCTTGGCGGCGCGGCTGCCCTGGCGGATGATGCCGATGGGCCCGGACACCTCGGCGCTGCGGGCCTGGAAGGTGACGAGCTTGCGCAGGAAGCCGAAGACCTGGCCGCTCAGCTGGTAGGACTTGAGCACGGCGTAGCGGCCGCCCTCCAGGAAGTCTCCGGGGCGATAGGCCCGGCGCTCCAAGGCAAGGGGCACGGGCACGGGCATGAAGCCCAGGCGACCCTTGCCGCCGTCCAGGCGCGGGGTGAGGGGCAGCTCGAGGGGCTTGCCTTCCCGGGTGATGGAGAACAGCACGGACTCGCCGGGACGGGCCTGGATGTAGCTCACGGCCTCTTCCCACTGGGAGCCAGGAAAGCGGAGGCTGCCGATGCCGCGCAGCTCGTCGCCAGGCTTGAGGCCACCCTGTTCGGCGGCACCTCCCGGGACGACCTCGACGACGGTCCAGGACTCCTGGACCTTGATCACCCGGGCCTGGTCGGCACCCACAAAGGTGAAGAGGACGAGGGTGGTGAGCAGGTTGGCCAGGATGCCCCCGCTGTAGAAGAGCATGCGCTTGCCGTAGGGCTGCTGCAGGAAGCCGTGGGGATCCTCGGCACCGGGTTCCTCAGGGTTGAAGCCCGCCAGCTTCACATAGCCGCCCAGGGGCAGGAGGCGTAGGCAGACATCGGTCTCCCGCCAATGGAAGCCCAGGAGGCGGGGGCCGAAGCCCAAAGAGAAGGTCTCCACAGGCATGCCCATGTACTTGGCCGCCAGGAAGTGGCCGCCCTCGTGCAGGAAGATGAGCCCACCGAGCATCAGGATGGGACCCCAGAAGCCGACGCCGGGCAGCTTGAGGGCCACCATGAAGACCATGGCGAGGGAGAGGACAAAAGGGAGGCGCTTCATGGACATCCGAAAAGGTCAGGTCCGGGTTTGGACCCACCCTTCAGCATGACTCCTTGCGGCCCGATCTGCATCCAGCACTTGAAGGAGGGAGCCTACAGGGGCGACCGGGAGGTGGGCGAGGGCCTCGCTGTTGCAGGCCTGGATGTCCCAGAAGCCGATGCGGCCCTCCAGGAAGGCCGCCACGGCCACTTCGTTGGCGGCATTGAGGATGGCGGGTGCTGTGCCCCCGGCGCGGAGGGCCGCGAAGGCCAGGCCCAGACAGGGGAAGCGCAGCAGGTCTGGGGCTTCGAAGGTCCAGGTGGCGGGCTGGTCCCAGGGGTAGGCTGGCACGGGCCCCGGCAGCTTCTCGGGGTAGAGCAGGCAGTACTGGATGGGCAGCTTCATGTCATTGGCGCAGGCCTGGAGGTGGTAGCTGCCGTCATGAAAGCCCACCATGGCGTGGACCTGGCTCTGGGGGTGCACGGTGACGGCCACCTGGTCTGGGGTCAGCCCGAACAGGACCGAGGCCTCGATGACCTCCAGGCCCTTGTTCATGAGGGTGGCGCTGTCGATGGTGATCTTGGGCCCCATCTTCCAGGTGGGGTGGTTGAGGGCCTCGGCCACGGTGGCGGCCTGGATGCGGGCCAGCGGCCAGTCCCGGAAGGGGCCACCGCTGGCGGTGATGCGAACCTCGCGGATCGTGGCGGGATCGCGGTCCGCCAGCAGCTGATGGAGGGCCGCGTGCTCGCTGTCCACGGGCAGCAGCTCCCCGCCTCCGGCCAGAGCGGCCTCATGCATGAGGGCCCCGCCCACCACCAGGGACTCCTTGTTGGCAAGGCAGACCCGCCGGCCCCCCCGGAGGGCGGCCTCGGTGCTGGCCAGCCCGGCGCTGCCCACGATGGCTGCCACCACGGTGTCGGCGTCTGGGTGGAGGGCGCAGGCCAGGAGCCCCTCGGGGCCCCAGTGCAGCTCAGGGCGATAGGAGAGCTCTCCCCGCAGCCAGTCCGCATCCACCTGGGAGCTTACGGACACGCAGCGGGGGCGGTAGGCCTCGCACTGAGCCTTCAGCAGGTCCCGGTTGCGCCCCGCTGCCAGGGCCACCACGCGCAGCCGCTCAGGATGGGCCGCCACCACCGCCAGCGTGGCCGTGCCAATGGAGCCTGTGCTCCCGAGAATCGCGAGGTGGCGCACCTAGTTGAAGCCATGGACGAAGTGCACGTAGGCGTAGAGGACGGGGGCGGCGAAGACGAGGCTGTCCAGGCGGTCGAGGATGCCGCCGTGACCGGGGATGCCGACCCCCACGTGGGAGTCCTTCACGCCGGCGCTGCGCTTCCAGGTGCTCTCCACCAGGTCGCCCAGTTGACCCACGGTGCCCAGGAGCAGGCCCAGGGCCACCACGTCCACGCCGGACCACTCGGGGCACACCGTGGCTTTCATCAGGAAGGCCCCCAGGAGGTTGCCCCCCAGGTTGCCAGCGGCGCCTTCCCAGCTCTTCTTGGGGCTGACCCGGCGGGCCAGCTTGTGGCGGCCAAAGGTGCTGCCGACGAAGTAGGCGAGGGTGTCCCCGAACCACGTGATGATGAAGAGGGCCAGGATGAGGCGGCTGCCGGTCTTGGGCAGGGTGCCTTCCAGCATGAAGAGCTTCTGCTGGAAGCCCAGGCCGAAGCCCAGGTAGAGGGCGCCGAGCCAGGTGATGGCCTGGCTGGGGAGGGCCTCCTCCAACTTCTCGTCAAAGAAGAGGGCCCCGAAGTGGATCATGAGGCCCGCCCCGGTGATCACCAGCCAGAGCGGCAGGGGATCCTGGTTGTGGGTGGCGAGGGTGAAGTGGGCCAGGATCGCCCAGGTGGCTAGGACGCCCGTGACCAGGGAGGGGTTGAAGCCCCGGGCCCGGGCCATGAGGGTCAGCTCTCGGATCCCCATGGCGGCGACCAGGACCATGGTGCCCAGGTAGACCCAGGGTGCCCAGGGGCGGTCGCCGAGCCAGAGGAGGCTGAAGAAGAAGACCCCAAAGACCAGGGCCGATCCTACCCGGAGGGTGAGGTTCTGGCGGTCCATCTTGGGTGCGGCCTGTTGCATCAGAGTCCCCCGAAGCGCCGTTCACGTAGGGCAAAGTCCTCGAGAGCCTCCCTCAGCTCTGCGGGACCAAAATCAGGCCAGAGCAGGTCGGTCATGTAGAGCTCGGCATAGGCAGACTGCCAGAGGAGGAAGTTCGAGATGCGGTGCTCGCCACTGGTGCGGATCAGGAGGTCCACGTCCGGCACCCCGGCGGTCCAGAGGCGCGCACCCAGGGCGGCTTCGTCCACCTGCTCAGGGCGGAGGCCATCCTCCACGCAGCGCCGAGCGGCCACGGCCAGCTCCAGGCGGGAGCCGTAGTTCACGGCCAGATGAAAGGTCATGCCGGTGTTGGCTGCGGTGGCGGCCTCGAGGGTGTGCATGTCCGCCTGGATGCCGGCGGGCATCCCGGAGAGATCGCCCAGGTGCTGAAAGCGAATGCCCTTGCGGGCCAGTTGGTGGACGAACATCCGGAGGTACATCCGCAGGAGCGCCATGAGGGCAGCCACTTCCTGGGGGGGGCGCTTCCAGTTCTCGGTGGAGAAGGCGTAGAGGCTCAGGTGCCGGACACCCTGGTCCGAGGCCGCCTCCAGGATCCGCTCCACGGCGACCACGCCCGCCTTGTGCCCCTTGATCCGGGGCCACCCCCGCTGCGCAGCCCAACGGCCGTTGCCGTCCATTATTATGGCGACGTGGATTGGGATGCTCATTGCAGCAGAAACCTCTATCTAGGAGAAAGGTCATGCTAACACGGGGCCTGCCGTAGAGATGGGTGAGGCGGGCCCCCTGTAGGGCCTGCCGTGATAGGCTCATAGCTAAGGAAAATTCGGCATATCCAATGGTCCAGTTCAACACCCGAGCCAACGAGATCCTACTCAAACTGGTCTATTACGGGCCGGGTCTCTCGGGCAAGACCACCAATCTGCAGTCCCTCCACGCCCGGTGCCGAGACACCCAGCGAGGAGAGATGTTCTCCGTCAACACCCAGGAGGACCGGACCCTCTTCTTTGATCTTCTGCCCATCAACCTGGGCTACATCTACGGCAATGCCATCCACCTGCAGATCTACACCGTGCCGGGCCAGGTCCAGTACGACGCCAGTCGACGGGTGGTCCTGGGGGGGGCAGACGGGGTCGTGTTCGTGGCGGATTCCAGCGAGTCCAAGATGCAGGAAAACGTGGACTCGCTGTCGAACCTCTACCACAACCTGAATGCCAATCGCCTGAACATCAAGCAGATCCCCTTTGTCCTCCAGTACAACAAGCGGGACCTGGAAGACGCCATGGCTGTGGGGGTCATGAACCGCAGGCTCAACTTCCGGAGCGTTCCCTATTTCGAGTCCGTGGCCTGCCAGGGCATGGGGGTCCTGGAGACCTTCCTGGCGATCACCCGGGAGACCGTGGGGCACACGTTCCGCAAGTACCACCTGGACAAAAAAATCAAGGACTTCGACGAGATGCTGAACCTCATCGAGTCCAACGTGCGCACCAGCATGCAGGGACCTGCTTCAGAGGAAAATCCGGACGGTCCCCGGGCCGACACCACGGTCATCAGGCACAGCCACACCAGCACAGCCGACCTGCAGCCAGGCAAGCCCGTGGACCCCGAAGAGCTGCTGGAGGATGCTCTCAAGTCCAGCATGGAGACCGCCCGCCTCTACTCCGAGCTGAAGCAGGCCAAGGAGGCGCTGGAGCAGAAGAACCAGGAACTGAGCCTGCTGGCCGCGCAGCTGGAGCGGGCCAACCAGGACAACCTCAAGACGCGGCGTTACATGGAAGGCCTGGTCCAGAATATCGGCGAGGCCCTCATCAGCTACTCCGCCGATGGCAAGATCCTTACTTGGAATGTAGCCGCAGAGCGGATCTTCGGGTATTCCAGGCCGGAGATCGTGGGGCGGAACATGTCCCAGCTAACGCCGGACAACCTCCTGCGGGAGATGGATCAGGTGGCCCAGCAGCTGATGCGGGGGCAGGTCCTGCGGAGCGTCGCGACCACCCGTCTCCGCAAGGGGGGCGTCGCCTTTCCCGCCAGCATTACCTATGCACCGGTGCGGGCCAATGATGACCGGATCCTGGCCTTCTCCGCCCTGGTGCGGGACCTGACCGAGCAGCGGGACCTGGAGGAACGCCTGGTGCGCTCCCAGAAGCAGGAGTCCCTGGGCCGCCTGGTCCCAGCCCTGTTCCACGAAGTCGCCAACCGACTGACCCCCGTGCTGCTCGAGTCGCGCCTGTTGTCAGACGCCCCGCTGGAACCCCGCCTGGCCGCCCAGCTCGTTCGGCTCACCGCAGCGGCCGAGGGGGTTCAGACCCTTCTTCGACCCCTCCAGACCGTGCTCAGCCCGCCCGTACCCCGGGGGGTTCCCACCCAGCTGAACCGGCTGGTGGAGGAGGCCGCCACGCTCGTTGGGCCCGGGGCCCAGCGCCTGGGGGTGTCCATCGAGCTAAACCTCGAGCCTTCCCTCCCCGAAACCAGCCTCGACCCGGCCCTGATGGTGCAGGCCCTGGTCAACGTGATGCTCAATGGGGTCCAGGCCATGGCCATGAGCGCCTCCAAGCGGCTGCGGGTCGGGACCCGGGTTGCAGAGGGCACCCTGCAGGTTGCCATCCAGGACACCGGCTTCCCGATGTCCGAAGCGGGCCAGAGGGGCCTCCTTGACCCCGATGCCGCCAGCTCGACCGACACCCTGGGGATGCCCATCGCCGACATCATCCTTCAGCAGCACGGCGGTCGCCTCACCGTGCGCAGCCAGGAGGGCATGGGCAATGCCGTGCTGCTCGAGGTGCCCCTGGCAGTCTCAGCGCCCGCCCCGGCACCGCCCAGCCTGGTGGGCTACCGGGCCCTGGTGGTGGATGACGAACCCATCCTGCTGGAGTGCCTGACGGATGCCCTGGGCCTCTGGGGGATGGAGGTGGAGGCCTGCCCCGGCGCCAACGAAGCCATCGCCTGTCTGGGAGCCCGAGCGTTCGACCTCATTGTGTCGGATATCCGCATGCCGGGGCTGTCCGGGTTCGAGTTCTACGCCTGGCTGAAGGAGCAGCAACCGGCCATGGCAGGGCGCATCCTCTTCACCACCGGGGACGCCTTCGATGCGGACACCCGCAATTTCCTGGAGTCGAACCGCCTGCCCGTCCTGGGCAAGCCCTTTGACCTGAAGCAGCTTCGGGTGAGCCTGGAGCTCTTGCTGGGAACACCCGCGGGGATGTGACCGCCGAGGGGTGCTACTCCTCACCCTTCCGCTGCCGGCCCTCGGGATCGAACTGGTAGCCCACGCTCCGCAGGGTGTGCACCCAGCGCGGGTGGTGGGGATCGTCTTCCATGACCCGACGGATGCGCACGATGAAGTTGTCCACGGTGCGGCTGGTGGGGTAGGCGTCCTCGCCCCAGACCTTGTCGAGGATGTCGGTCCGGCTCACCACCTGGCCCGGCCGCTCCATGAGCAGCTTGAGGATCATGGACTCCTTGACCCCCAGCTGGAACGGGCCCGCCGGACCCTCCCCGCAGAAGTTGTCGAAGTCCACCCAGTAGGTGCCGAAGGTCTGGCGGCGGTTGGTGTCCCGGTTGCGATACCAGGACTCGCGGCGCAGGATGGCCCGGATTCGGAGGAGCAGCTCCTTCACCTGGAAGGGCTTGCCCAGGTAGTCGTCGCCGCCGGTCTCGAAGCCGTGGACCCGGTCATCGTCCGTGTTCTTGGCGGTGAGAAACAGGATCGGCGTGTGGTTCTTGGCCTCCCGCACCTTCTGACAGACGGTGTAGCCGTCCATGCCCGGCAGCATGACGTCGAGGATCACCAGGTCGAAGGTCTCGGCCAGAATCTGCTTCAGGGCCAGGTCGCCACGGGAGATCCAGGTGCAGCCCAGGCCCTCCAGCTCGAGGTTGAGCTTGATGCCCTCAGCCAGGCTGAGCTCATCTTCCACCAGCAGAATCTTGGGTTCGGACATGGGGGGCTCCGGGGACGGGATGGGTGCGGCAGCGCTCTGAACTGCCGCGACCTGCTCCGATCCTACTAGAATGGGGCCTCGGAGTACCCATGGCCCCCCAATCCAGTCCTTTCCTCAGCATCGTGATCCCCATCTACAACGAGGAGGAGAATATCCCGACCCTCTGGGCCCGGCTGGACCGGGTGCTCGCGGAGCACTTCGCCACCCCCGAGCGGAGCTGGGAGGTGATCTTCACGGATGATGGCAGCCGCGACCGCAGCCTCCAGCTGCTCATCGCCCTCGCGGCGAACGAGCCCCGGATCCAGGTGGTGGAGTTCAACCGGAACTACGGCCAGCACAGCGCCATCTTCGGGGCCTTCGCCGAGGTTCGGGGCCGGGTCATCGTGACCCTGGATGCGGACCTCCAGAACCCGCCCGAGGAGATCCCCAAGCTGGTGGCCAAGGTGGACGAGGGCTACGACGTGGTGGGCGGCTGGCGCCAGGGCCGCCAGGACAACGACAGCTTCTTCCGCACCATGCCCAGCAAGATCGTCAACGCCGTCACCCGCAAGACCACCGGGGTGGTGCTGCACGACTACGGCTGCATGCTGCGGGCCTACAGCCGGGAGGTGGTGGATGCCATGCTCCTGTGCAAGGAGCGGTCCAGCTTCATCCCCGCCCTGGCCAACAGCTTCGCCAAGCGCATCACCGAGGTGCCGGTGGCCCACGCCGAGCGGTCCGCCGGGACCAGCAAGTACGGCGTCTGGAAGCTCATCAACCTCCAGTTCGACCTCCTCACCAGCTTCAGCCTCCTGCCCCTCCAGATGCTCAGCGTGTTCGGGGTGGTGACCGCTGTCTTCGGGTTCCTGCTCTTCCTGGGCCTGGTGATCTACCGCTTCCTGCACCCGGAAGGCACGGCCCAGGGCGTGTTCACCCTGTTCGCCATCCTGTTCTTCTTTGTGGGCTGCCAGTTCATCGCCTTCGGCCTGCTGGGGGAGTACATCGGCCGCATCTACCAGGAAGTCCGGGACCGGCCCCGCTACATGGTGAAAAAGGTCCATCGGGCCGAGTAGCACCCCAGAATCCCAGGTGCAAACAGGGCGGGATGCGGGAACCATGGAGGAATCCAACCCGCAGTCCCAGAGGGGGAACCCATGCCCAGCCCTGCCACCGTCCGAGCCTTCCTGCGCGCCGTCGCCACCCTGCTGCTCCTGAGTGTGCCGCTGGGGGCCGTGCCCCCGGGCTACCCGGCGGACTACCAGAAGCTCGTGGATGCGGGTCGCAAGGAGGGCAAGCTGGTGGTCTACGCCACCACGGACAGCAAGTCCGCCGAGCCCATCGTCAAGGACTTCGAGGCCCTCTACCCGGGCATCAAGGTGGAGTACAACGACCTCAACAGTACCGAGCTGTACAACCGCTACATCAGCGAAGCAGCCGCCGGTGGGGGCACGGGCGATGTCACCTGGAGCTCCGCCATGGACCTGCAGGTGAAGCTGGTGATGGACGGCCATGCGGTGGCCTACAAGTCCCCGGAAGCGAAGAACATTCCCACCTGGGCCCTGTGGAAGGACATGGCCTGGGGCACCACCTATGAGCCCATCTCCATCCTGTACAACAAGCGCCTGCTCAAGGGCGAGGAGATCCCCCAGTCCCATGCGGACCTGCTCAGGGTGCTGGCCAACCCCCGCTTCAAGGGCAAGGTGGTCACCTACGACCCCGAGCGCAGCGGGGTGGGCTTCTCCTACCTGACCCAGGACCTGAAGAACAATCCCAAGGGCTTCTGGGACATGGCCGGTGCCCTGGGCAAGGCCGGCGTGAAGGTCTACACCAGCACCGGGGCCATGATGGAGAAGGTCAGCAGCGGGGAGGCCCTCCTGGGCTACAACATCATCGGGTCCTATGCCTTCCTCAAGGCCAAGAAGGACCCCTCCATCGGCTACCTCTATCCCTCGGACTACACGGTGGTGATGTCCCGGGTGATGTTCATCTCCCGCCACGCCAAGAATCCCAACGCTGCCAAGCTCTGGGCGGACTACATCCTCTCGGCGCGGGGCCAGCAGATCATCTCGGACAAGGCCGACCTGTTCTCCATTCGCGCCGACATCAAGGGGGAGACCACCCTGGCCAACCTCACCAAGGTGCTTGGCTCAGGGGCCCGGCCCATCCCCATCGGGCAGGACACCGTGGAGTTCCTGGACCAGAAGAAGCGCCTCGACTTCCTGAAGAAGTGGCAGCAGGCCCTCGGCACCGTCAAGTAGCCCATGCGGAAGATGTCCCCGGCCCGGATCGCCGTGATCCTCCTCACGGCGGTGGTGGTCTTCCTGCCCATCGGCCTGCTCCTCTGGCAGAGCTTCCTGGACGCACCGTTCTTTCAGCTCCAGAAGCACTTCGGTCTGGATGCCTACCGCTTCATCTTCGAGGACCCAGACTTCAAGCGGTCCTTCCTGAACAGCCTCTACATCTCCTGCGGCATGGGCCTGATCTCGGTGCCCCTGGGCGGCCTCCTGGCCTTCCTGATGGTGCGCACGGACCTGCCGGGCCGGGCCTGGATTGAGCCCCTGCTGCTGATCCCGGTCTTCGTGTCGCCCATGATCCTCTGCTTTGGCTACACCGTGGCCGTGGGCCCCGTGGGCTTCGTGTCCCTGTGGGTTGAGAAGCTCGTGGGCAGCGTGCCCTGGAACCTCTACTCCATGGCCAGCATCGTCCTCATCGCCGGCCTGTCCCACGTGCCCCATGTGTACCTCTACACAGCCTCGGCCCTGCGGAGCCTCAGCTCCGACGTGGAGGAGGCGGCCCGGGTGGCGGGGGCAGGCCCCCTCAAGGTCGCCGCCACCATCAGCCTGCCCATGGTCATGCCGGCCCTGCTCTACAGCGGGGTACTGGTGTTCTTCCTGGGCTTTCAGGTCTTCGGTCTGGCCCTGGTGCTGGGCGATCCCGAAGGCCACCTGGTGTTGGCGACCTACCTCTACAAGCTCACCAACAAGCTGGGCGTGCCCTCCTATCACCTGATGGCGGCGGTGGCCATGTGCATCGTCGGCATCACTGTGCCCATGGTGCTTTCCCAGCGCTTCCTGCTACGAAACGCCCACAAGTACATCACCCTCAAAGGCAAGGGCTCCCGCCAGCGGCCCCTGCCCCTGGGGGGATGGCGCTGGGTGGCGGCGGTGGTGGTGCTGGCCTGGCTGGTCCTGACGGTGGTCATCCCGGTCTCGGGCGTGATCTTCCGGGCCTTCGTCACCAACTGGGGCGAGGGCGTCATCTTCCGCGAGGCCTTCACCCTGGAGAACTTCAAGGCGGTCTTCGAGCAGACGAACCTCATGCGGGGCGTGGTCAACACCGTGCTGCTGGGGGTCATCGGCGGCGGTCTCTCGGTGCTGTGCTTCGCCTTCATCGGCCTCTCTTCACACCGGAAGAACAATGGCTGGACCCGGCTCCTGGACTACACCGTCATGACCCCCCGGGCCATCCCGGGCCTCCTGGCGGGCCTGGCCTTCCTGTGGGTCTTCCTCTTCTTTCCGCCGCTGGTCCCCTTCCGCAAGACCCTGCTGAGTCTCTGGCTGGCCTACACCGTGGTGTGGCTGGCCTATGGCATGCGCCTCATCAGCACCTCGCTGCTCCAGGTGGGGCCAGAGCTGGAGGAGTCCGCCCGGGTCACCGGCGCCAGCCCCGGGCAGGTGAACCGCCACATCACCGTGCCCCTGATCCGCTACGGCCTGCTGGCCAGCTGGCTGATGATCTTCATGATCTTCGAGCGGGAGTACTCCACCGGTGTCTACCTGTTGGGTCCCGGCACCGAGGTCATCGGCTCGCTGATGGTGTCCCTCTGGGGCGCGGGCGCCATCGACATCATCTCGGCCCTCTCCTTCATCAACATCCTGCTGGTCAGTGCGGGGATGGGGATCGCCCTGCGCTATGGAGTGAAGCTGCATGACTGACATCGAACTGAGCGTCCAAGACCTTCATGTCACCCTCGGCCAGAACCCCATCCTCAAGGGCGTCAGCCTCGAGGTGAAGCGGGGCGAGATTGTGGCCCTGCTGGGCCCCTCGGGCAGCGGCAAGACCACCCTGCTGCGGGCCATCGCTGGCCTGGAGCTGCCGGCCCAGGGGGCCATCCGCATCGGCGAGCAGACGGTGTTCGACCAGGCGGCCGGGGTGGATGTGCCCGCGGAGAAGCGCAGCCTCGGCTTCGTCTTCCAGTCCTACGCCCTATGGCCCCACCGCACGGTCTTCCAGAACGTGGCCTACGGCCTGAAGCTGCGGAAGGTGCCGGCGGACGAGATCCGGACCCGGGTGGCCGAGGTGCTGCGGGACCTGGGTCTGGGCGACCTGGGCCAGCGCCACCCCCACCAGCTCTCCGGTGGCCAGCAGCAGCGGGTGGCCCTGGCCCGGTCCCTGGTCTACAAGCCCCGGGTGATCCTGCTGGATGAGCCCCTCTCCAACCTGGACGCCAAGCTCCGGGAGGAGGCCCGCATCTGGCTGCGGCAGCTGATCATCGACCTCGACCTGTCGGCGGTGTGCGTCACCCACGACCAGGCCGAGGCCATGGCCATGGCCGATCAGGTGGTGCTGCTGCGGGAAGGCCTCATTGAGCAGGCGGGCACGCCCCAACAGCTCTACGGGGAACCCGACAGCCTCTTTGTGGCCGAGTTCATGGGGGCCAACAATGCCCTGGCCGGGCGCGTCGCCAGCGTCAGTGGCACCCAGGCCCAGCTCGAGGGGGAGGGCTGGTCCCTCCAGGGCCGTCTGCGCACGCCACGGGGGGCCGGTGAGGCCGCCACCGGCGTCATCCGCCTGGAGAAGATCCGCCTGGTGGACGCCCCGGGACCGAACGTCCTGCGCATCCCCCTCCGGGCCTCGGTCTACCTGGGCCATGCCTGGGAGTACCTCTTCGACCTGGGGGGCACCACCCTGCGGGGCTATGGATCCGAGGCCCTGCCCCCCGGGGAGCGCCTCGTGGAGATCCCCGCCGAGCACCTCTGGCTGTTCTGACGGTTGCCTCAGCTGCCCTCGACCTCGCCGCTCCAGCCTTCGCCAGCCTCTTCCTGGGGTTTCTCTGGGATGCGGTAGCTCTCGCTGGACCAGGCGCCGAGGTCCTGGGTGCGGCAGCGCTCGGAGCAGAAGGGCTTGAAGGCGTTCCCTTCCCAAGAGGTGGGGATGCGGCAGGAGGGGCAGGGACGGAGGACCATGGCAATCAGCATATCCGTTCAGGCCTAGATACAGATCAAGAAGAAAATATGAGTGAATTTCAGAAGATGTACTTGACGAGCCGGTTCCTTCCTCTATACTCACTGAGAACAGGAGGAATCCCATGAGCAGAATCATTGGCATTGATCTCGGCACCACCAACAGCTGTGTGGCCGTTATGGAGGGCGGCATCCCCAAGGTCATCCCCAACCCCGAGGGTGCCGACACCACCCCGTCCGTGGTGGGCTACAACCCCAAGACCAGCGAGCGGCTGGTGGGTGCTTCCGCCAAGCGCCAGGCCGTCGCCCAGCCCAAGAGCACCATCTACTCCATCAAGCGGTTCATGGGCCTGCCCTTCGCCGACTCCGAAAAGGAGCAGAAGCTGGTGCCCTACACCGTGGAGCGCTCTGAAAAGGGCGGCTGCGTGGTGGACGTCATCGGCAAGAAGCTCAGCCCCGAAGAGATCAGCGCCGTCATCCTGGGCCGCATGAAGGAGGCCGCCGAGGCCTACCTGGGCGAGAAGGTCACGGGCGCCGTCATCACCGTGCCCGCCTACTTCAATGACGCCCAGCGCCAGGCCACCAAGGACGCCGGTGCCATCGCCGGCCTGGACGTGAAGCGCATCGTCAACGAGCCCACCGCCGCGGCCCTCGCCTACGGCATGGACAAGAAGAAGGACGGCACCATCGCCGTCTTCGACTTCGGCGGCGGCACCTTCGACATCAGCATCCTGGAAGTCAGCGAGGGTGTGGTCGAGGTGAAGTCCACCAACGGCGACACCCACCTGGGTGGCGACAACGTGGACCAGGCCGTCATCGACTGGCTGGCCGACGAGTTCTTCAAGGCCGAGGGCATCGACCTGCGCAAGCAGGCGGACGCCATGCAGCGCCTGAAAGAGGCCGCCGAGAAGGCCAAGATCGAGCTGTCCAGCACCACCCAGACCGACATCAGCCTGCCCTACATCACCGCCGATGCCAGCGGTCCCAAGCACGTCAACCAGACCCTCAGCCGGGCCAAGTTCGAGCTGATGATCGATCCCATCATCCAGAAGCTGCGCGGCCCCTGCGAGAACGCCGTGAAGGACGCCAAGCTGGCCCACCACGAGATCGAGGAAGTGGTGCTGGTGGGCGGCTCCACCCGCATCCCCATGGTGCAGGACCTGGTGAAGAAGATCTTCGGCCGGGAGCCCAACAAGTCCGTGAACCCCGATGAGGTGGTGGCACTGGGTGCCGCTGTCCAGGCCGGTGTGCTGGCGGGCGACGTGAAGGGCGTGCTGCTCCTGGACGTGACCCCCCTCAGCCTCGGCATCAACGCCAACGGCGGCCAGATGAGCGTCATCATCCCCCGCAACACCACCATCCCCACCAAGCGCTCCGAGATCTACACCACCGCCGTGGACAACCAGCCCGGCGTGGACATCGAGGTGTTCCAGGGTGAGCGTCCCGTGGTCGAGGGCAACAAGCTGCTGGGCCAATTCCACCTGGGAGACATTGCGCCCGCTCCCCGGGGCATGCCGCAGATCGAGGTCACCTTCGACATCGACGCCAACGGCATCGTGCACGTCACCGCCAAGGACAAGGGCACGGGCAAGGACGCCAGCATCACCCTCACGGGGAGCACCGGCCTGTCCAAGGACGACATCGAGGCCAAGGTGCGGGATGCCGAGGCCCACAAGTCCGAAGACGAGGCCCGGAAGGCCCTCCTGGAGGAGAAGAACCACCTGGACCAGATGGTCTATCAGGTGGAGAAGCTCCTGAAGGAGAACGGCGAAAAGCTGCCGGAAGCCGACAAGAAGGACGCCGAAGAGGCGGTGGTGGAGGCGCGAGCCGCCCTCGCCAGCCTGGAGGCCGAGCGCATCAAGAAGGCCCTGGAGAACCTCACCGCCAAGAGCCACAAGCTGGCGGAGAGCCTCTACAAGAAGGATCCCCCCGCCGACGGCGGTGCCGCCCCCGGCGCCCACCCCGGTGGCGAGAAGAAGGCCGATGACAACGTGATTGATGCAGAAGTAGTCAGCTAATTTCCTCCGGGGGTTCCACGCTGCGCGAACACCCCCGGACCCCCAAGAAGGGGCGCGGCCAAGCCGCGCCCCTTCTTTTTCCCCGGGCATAAGAAATCTGAGTGCTTTACACTAAACCCATGGCTCATCCTGACTACTACAAGATCCTGGGGGTGGCTCGTGGCGCCTCGGATGAGGACATCAAGAAGGCCTACCGCAAGCTGGCCCGGAAGCACCACCCGGACCTGAATCCCGGCGATGCCAAGGCTGAGGCCGAGTTCAAGAAGCTGTCCGAAGCCAACGATGTGCTGGCGGACGCCGAGAAGCGGCGCAACTACGACAGCTATGGGGATCCAGCGGGTCCCGGTGCCCAGGCCCCTCCGGGGTTCCCCCAGGAGGGCAACTTCTCCTTCGAGGACTTGTTCTCTGGGATTGGCGGCCGCTCCTCCCGGCACGGGCCCGAGCGGGGCGAGGACCTGGTCCACAGCGTGCGCCTGGGCTTCCGCGAGGCCTATGAGGGCACGCGCCTGAACCTGCGGGTCAACCGGTCCGAGCCCTGTCTCTCCTGCCGAGGCACCGGTGAGGTGGGCCGGCGGGCCGAGACCTGCCGGGGCTGCCAGGGCAAGGGCCGGGTGGGCGGCGGCAGCGGCTTCCTCTCCTTTGGCCGGGTCTGCCCGGACTGCGGGGGCAAGGGGTCCCGGACCCCGCCCTGTCCCGACTGCAAGGGGGCCGGCCGCCACGCCCGCCAGGACTCGGTGGCCATCAATATTCCGGCGGGGGTGGATGATGGTGCCCGCTTGAAGGTGGCTGGCAAGGGTGAGGCGGGCCGGCGCGGCGGGGGTCCCGGCGACCTCTTCCTCCAGATCAGCATGGAGCCGGACAAGCGCTTCACCCGGATGGGCGCCAACCTCAACGTGACCATCTCCATCAGCTTCAGCGAGGCTGCCCTGGGCGCCAAGGTGCCGGTGCCCACCCCCGAGGGGGAGCGCACGATCAAGGTCCCGCCGGGCACCCAGTCGGGCGCCAAGCACCGCCTCAAGGGCGAGGGCATGCCCATCCCCAAGACTGGCGGCCAGCGCGGTGATGTCATCGTCGAGTTCAAGGTGGTGACCCCTCAGTTGCACGACGAGAAGAGCAAGGCCCTGATGCGGGAATTGGGCGAACTGAACGATGAGGAATGGCACAAGCAGCGGGGTTCGCATGGCTAACTCAAGGGACCCCCGCATGGGGGCCTACATGATCGGGGTGGTGTCTGTTCGTTACAGCGTCCACCCCCAGACCCTGCGCCTCTACGAGCGGGAGGGCCTCCTCGCCCCCAGTCGCACCGAGGGCAAGACCCGCCTCTACAGCGACGAGGACCTGGAGCGCCTGGAGTTCATCCTGAACCTGACCCGGGACCTGGGCGTCAATCTGGCGGGGGTGGAGGTGGTGCTGGGTCTGCGGGATCGCCTGAACCGCATGCAGGAGGACATGGAGGGGTTGGTGCGGGTGATGGAAGCCGCCGGTCTCCGGGACGTGCCGCGCCCCGCCTCCTCCACCGGCCTGGTGAAGCTGACCCCCCAGGGTCTGCGGAAGCGCTGAGACCTGCCCTTGGTGGCACAGTCGTTATAAAGTCTGGACACACCCCCCGTTGCGCGGGGGCCTTGCTATGCTGAACCCACGACCTGGGAGTTTCGTGCCCATCCGGCATCTCGAAGAGCGTTCGCTCGACAAGTACTTCGACTCGATCCGGCACCTGCCTCTGCTCACTGCCGAGGAAGAGCGGATCAACGGGCGCTTGTGGCAAAACGACCGGAACCCCGAGGGCCTGCGCCGCTTGGTGGAAGGCAACCTCCGCTTCGTGGTCAAGGAGGCCCGCAAGTTTGAGGGCATGGGTCTCGACCTCCTGGATCTCATCAGCGAGGGGAACCTGGGCCTCATCGAGGCAGCCAAGCGCTTCGACCCCGAGCGCCTGAACAAGTTCCTCACCTACGCCTCGTGGTGGGTGCGGCAGGCGATCTTCCACGCCCTCGCTGAGCACGGCAACAAGATCCGTCTGCCCCAGAAGGTGGCGGGGCATCTGGTGCAGCTCAACCGCATCACCCAGAAGCTCAGCCAGAACCTGGGCCGGACCCCCCTGCTGCAGGAGATTGCCGAAGCGTCGGGTATGGCGGTAGAAGAGGTGGAGCGCCTGCAGCTGCTCCAGCAGACCACCTCCACTGTGTCCACCGAGCAGGGCCTGGGCGACTCCGACCTCACCGTGGGCGACAGCCTGGAGCAGGAGGTGGAGCCCTCG
Source organism: uncultured Holophagaceae bacterium (assembly GCA_903890595.1). Taxonomy (GTDB): domain Bacteria; phylum Acidobacteriota; class Holophagae; order Holophagales; family Holophagaceae; genus Geothrix. The sequence continues at coordinate 40,039 of CAITBU010000053.1, forward strand.
GCCATGCACACCATGGACCAGGAGTCCTTCCTGGAGCAGATCGAGTTCAGCCTGGCCACCCTCACCGAGAAGGAGCGCCGGATCGTCACCCTGCACTTCGGTCTGGGGGGCGAGGATCCCCTGACCCTGGAGCAGATCGGGAAGCAGTTCCGGCCCGCCATCTCCCGGGAGCGGGTGCGGCAGCTGGAAGAGCGGGCACTGGCCCGCATCCGGGAGCGCCGCAAGGATATCCTGGGGGGGTTTCTGCGGGGGAGTGACGGGCCATGAAGGGAAAGCCGGACTGCCCACGCTGCCAAGGCCAGGGCCTCATCTTTGATCCCGACCCGCGCAAGCCCGTGCGGATCTGCGGCTGTACCGCAGAGGTCGCCCCGGATGCCGACACCCTGGGCCTGCCCCAGCGCTACCGCGAGGCCGACTTCACCCGGTTCTGGAAGTGGTGGAACAACGCTCAGGCCAGCACCGCCCGCACCCTGCTGGACCGGGTGGGCGATCTGGAAGACCTCCTCGCCCGCCCAGTGGACGAGGTGGGTGAGCTGGAAGGTCGGGAGGAGCTGACCAAGCTCCTGGCGGCCCTGCGCAAGCGTCCCGAGCACGGCATCCGGCCCGCCGGCGCCGAGGGCCTCGCCCAGTGGGCCACCACCGGCAAGTTCAAGTTCCGCAGGGGCTGGGAGCTGTGGTGGATCCACGGGCCCGCCCAGAGTGGCCGCAGCACCTTGGCCGCTGCCGCCCTCCGGGGCTGGGTGGAGCGCACGGGTCGGAGCGGTAGCTTCGTGTCGGTGCGCACCCTCAGCCAGGCCATCAAAGACGCCTACTACGATGTGCGCAGCTATCAGAACCAGGCCTTTCAGAGCGTGCGCGACCTGATCGAGCCCCTCCAGACACCGGCCCTGCTGGTGCTGGACGACTGGGACCGCATGGACTCGGACATCCGCGTCGCCGCCGCCCTGGCCCAGCTGCTGGACCACCGCTACAGCGCCGAGCTGCCCACCATCCTGACGGCCGCGGCTCCGCCCGAGACCTTGGAGCGCCGGGAGGGTCACCCTCTGGCCCGCCTGGACGACAGCAGCCTGCTGGAGCGCCTGCGGGGCGCCGAGCGGGTGGAGATGGTGCCCGCCCTCAAGCCATGGATTGACCGCGTGGAGCGATGAAAGCCCTGCTTCGCGGCCTGCTTCGAATCCACTTGGCCCGCTCCTGGGGACTCTGGCTCCTGGTGGGGGGGCTGACCCTGCTGCTGGGCTGGGGCAGCCTGCGGGTGGAGCGCGCCCTGGACCTCATGAGCCTGCTGCCGGCGGATCATCCTGTGGTGCGCGCCAACCTGGAAGCGGGGGTGGGCCACCAGGAGCTGCTCTGGCTGGTGGCCGAGGGGGGCGAGGGGGACCTGGAAGCACGGCGGGCCTGGGTCGAAGGGCTCCTGGATCGTCTCCAGACCGACAGTGGCCTGCCCTTTAATGGCCTGGCCGCCGAAGGCCGCCTCTCTGAGCCCATGGCGGATTCCGCCGGAGTGAGTCCCTGGCCAGCCCTGCTGGCGGTGGGTGCCATCGCCGAGGGCGACCCCGCCGTGGGGCGCCTCACCACCCAGACCCTCTACACCCTGGCCCCCGCGTGGCTGGGCGACCGTCTGGGCCCGCTCACAGACCCAGCGGCCCTCCAGCGTCAGCTGCAGACCACCGCCCGAGCCCTGGCTTCACCAGATCCCTTGGCCGCGGGCCTGGCGCGCCTGGACCCCCTGGGCCTGCGGGACCTGGCCCCCCAGGACAACGAAGGCATGGCCAAGGCCCGGGAGCTGAACCGGGCCTTCACCCTGCGGATTCGTGCGGGCTACATGGAGACCAAGGACGGGCGCTTCGTCCTCCTGCCCCTGGTGGCGGCCTTCCCACCCACGGCTGCCAAGGCCACCACCCGAGCCCTGCTGTGGCTGGGCCGGGGTGCCAAGGGGATCTTGCCGGAGAAGGTCGGCCTCTCGGAGGCCGCCGCCGCCCTGGCCCCGGGCCCCGAGCGGGCCTTTGCCCTTCAGGTCACAGGCGCCCACGCCATCACCGCCTGGGAGTCCCACCGCCTCACCCTGGAGGTCCTGCAGAGCCTGGGGCTGAGCTTCCTGCTGGTGGGCCTGGTCTACTGGCTGGGCTTCCGCACCCTCGCAGGCTATGGCTTCGTCATGGTGCCCCTCCTGGTGGGCATGTTCTGGGCCCTGGGCCTCACGGGCTGGGTGCTGGGCCGGGTCAACCTCATGGCTGCGGGCTTCGGTGCCGTGCTCCTGGGGGTGGGCGACGATGTGGGCATCCTCCTCTTCAGCCGCTACCGGGATGAACGCCGGGCGGGCCGGAACCGGGGTCTGGCCCTGCGTGCCGCCCTCCTGGGTACCGGCCCCGGCGTGGTGGCTGGTGCTCTGGCCACGGCCATGGCCTTCCTGGCCCTGGCCTTCGCCCCCTTCCCGGGCATCCGGGACCTGGGCGTCACCACGGGCCTGGGCCTACTGGCCTGCCTCGTCGCCACCTTCCTGGTGCTGCCGCCCCTGCTGCTGGTGTTCGATCGCGGCACCGGGGCCTTCGCCCCGGGCCCCGCCCTGCCCCTGCCTCGGCAGCGCCGCTGGGCCCCCTGGGCCGCCCTGGCCCTGCTGGCCGTGGCCTTGGTGGGGGCTCCCCGCACCCGGTGGGAGGAAGACCTCCGCCGCTTCCGAGCCCTGGGCAACCCGGCCCTCACCCTGCAGGAGCGCCTCAGCCGCTCCCTCGGTGCCAGCCTCCAGCCCCTCGCCCTCCAGATCCCCCTGGACGACCCGGATCGACTGCCCGCCCGGTGGAACCGCCTCAGCCCCATCCTGCGCCAGGCCGGCCTCCCCATCCCCGACTGGAAGCTTCTGGACCCGGAGCTGCGCCATGTCCTGGGCTCCGAGACCTGGCGCCACCAGGTGCTGGAAGCCGCAGCCAAGGCTGGCTTGGACCCCGCAGGCCTGGAAGGTCCCCTCACGGCCCTGGCCGCCGCGGCCGCCGATCCCGGCCAGCCCGTGCGGGCGCTCCAGTCCCTGCTGCCCCGCACCGCGCCGCCGGAGACCCGCCGACCCTGGACCCTGTGGGAGGGCCTCCGCCGGCGTCCCCCACCCGTCGCTGCCCCCCTCGCCCTGACCCTGCCCCTGCGCCTGGACGAAGCCACCCTGGAGCGCCTCACCCCTGCGGTGGAGGCCGCCGGTGGGCGCTTTGTGGGCACCCAGCCCCTGTTCCGGGTGGTCAAGGGCATTGCCAAGGAGGCCGTCCAGCAGGCGGTGCTGCTGGCCCTGGCCGCCATCCTCGGGATCATCGCCTTCTTTGGCCGCAGCCTGCGCTTCATGCTCCTGGCCCTGGTGCCGCTCCTGGCCAGCCAGGCGGGGGTGCTGGGCGCCCTGGGCTGGGGCGGCGAGCCCCTGACCTTCCTGTCCCTCATGGCCATCCCCATCGCCCTGGGCGTGAGTGTGGACACCGCCTTCAACCTGCTGCACCGGGCCCGGGGCGAGGCCGATGCCCCCCGCCAGGTGGCCCGGGTGAACGCCGTCTGCGCC
>CAITBU010000054.1 GCA_903890595.1 uncultured Holophagaceae bacterium
AGGCCTCCCAGTCGATCCGAGGCACCAGCACCTTCACCGCCTCCCGCACCCCATCCCGCACCCCTTCTGGCGCCGTCACCTGCGCAGCAAAAGCCGCAAAGAACGCCGCAGAAGGCGCCTCCAGCTCCTGTAACCAGCGAGACTCAGGGGACATGGGACCTCAGAACAAGAACAAGAACAAGAACAAGAACAAGAACAAGAACAAGAACAAGAACAAGAACAAGAAAAGGATTCACCACGAAGACACGAAGACACGAAGAAAAGCGAAGCACTGAAGAAGAAAATAAATGCCTTGTGGTCAGGCTCAATTCATATGTTTCTGGCTGTGTTTGTAACGTTTTATTATTCTTGTTTGCCTTTGCTTTTCTTCGTGTCTTCGTGTCTTCGTGGTGAGATTTTTTTTAACTAGCCCTCACGAACCTTCCAAAGGCAGGTGCCAGGCTTCGGCGATGAGCCTCGCCCAGTGGTGGGACCAGGCTCGCTTCCACACGAGGCTGCCCTCCTTCATGTCGGCGGCCTCCAGGCGCTGGCGCAGGTCCGCTTGCAGAGCCTCGGCGCGGAGGCCCAGGGCCGCCTCGGCCAGGGCCAGCAGGGCGCTGCGGGCCTCCCGCTCCTGGTCGTGGTGGACGAGGTAGCCAGAGGACTCGGGGGAGGGGGCCGCGGCCCGGAGGCGCTGCCAGGCCTCGAAGGCGGCCTTGGCGGCAGGGTCATCCACGAGGGGGGCCTGCACCTGCGTCCAGCCTCGGCCCACAGCCAGGGCGGGGCCCGCCCGCAGGTCGGCCTCCCGGAGCTTCACGGCCTTGGCCACGTCCCGCTCCAGGTGCTTGAGGGCCACGAAGGTGCGGGGCTTCTCCCGCTTCTCCTGGCGATCGAAGTAGGCATTGAGGGCCGAGACCACCAGGTCCATGGGAATGGCCTGAGCCTCCCAGGCCAGCACCTGTCGGTAGTCGTCGGTGCTGAGCAGGCCGGCCCGGCCCCAAGCGCGGAAGGCCCACTCCCGCTCCAGCCAGTCCTTTTCCTCGCGGGTGTAGGGCATCAGCGGGCCGCCGGGACTTCGGGCACCAGCCAGGTGCCATCCTTCAGGTGGAGGGCACCATTCTCCCAGGCCAGCACCTCCTCCGGGATGATCTGGGCCTTGGCAAAGCCCCGCAGGCGGAAGGCCCCGGCGCCCAGGACCTTGCCCTGCCGGTCCCAGACCTGGACCTGCCAGAGGGTGCCCTGGTGGTCGCCCACCTTGAGGAACACGCCCTGCTTGCCCTCCCCGCCCCAGGCCGCGTCCGGGGGTACGGCAGCGGGGCGGGAGGGGGCGCCGCCACAGGCCACCAGGACCGCCGCCAGGACAGCTGTCATCACTTGGATCATCGAAGGGCGCGCCATGCCGCCATTCTACCCGCTAGACTGGTCCTCCGAGGGAGGCCGGCCCTGATTCGCGAGCAGATCCACTACAAGAACCGCAAGGAAGTCGATCGACTGCGGGAAGCCGGCCGGGTGGCGGCCAATGCGCTGCGCCTGGCGGCCCGCGCTGTGCGCCCCGGCGTCTCCCTGCTCGACCTCGACCGCATCGCCGAGGCCTACATCCGCAAGCAGGGGGCCACCCCCAGCTTCAAGGGCTACCACGGCTTCCCAGCCACCCTCTGCACCTCCGTGAATGACCGGGTGGTGCACGGCATCCCCTCCAGCTACGTGCTCCAGGAGGGCGACGTCATCGCCATTGACTGCGGGGCCAAGCTGGACGGCTTCCACGGCGACACCTGCCTCACCGTGGGTGTGGGGCAGATCACCGAGGAGGCCCGCCGGCTCATCCAGACCGCCCAGCTGGCCATGTTCGTGGGCATTGAGCACTGCCGCACCGGCTTCCGCCTGGGCGACATGGCTTCGGCCGTGCAGGCCTTCGCCGAGGAGCGGGGCTATTCCATCGTTCGCGAGTACATCGGACACGGTCTGGGAAGGGCCCTGCACGAGGAGCCGCAGGTGGTCTTCGCCGAGCAGAAGCCAGGCACTGGCTTCCGCATGGAGCCCGGCATGGTCATCACCATCGAGCCCATCCTGAACACCGGCTCCCACAAGTGCGTGGTGGAAGCCGATGGCTGGACTGTGCGCACCAAGGACGGCGGCCTCTCCGCCCAGTTCGAGCACGACATTGCCATCACCCGGGGCGATCCCGAGATCCTCTCCCTGCCCGATGCGGAATACGAACTGGAAGACGGATTCTGATCTTTCGGCCCTCCCGGGGTGTGGGCGCAACTTAAGGCCTGACAGCCTCCTGAGCCTGTGCTAACATCTGCCATGAGACGTCGTCCGCGCAAGGTTCTGGGCGTCCCGGCACGAGTCTTCGCCGGGAACATCACGCTGGGAACACCGCGTACCGAACCTTCGATTTGAGCCCCGGGAGCCACCGATGGAGAGGCATCGCCCCATCCAGACCCAAGGTCTATACGATCCCACCCAGGAGCACGACGCCTGCGGCTTCGGGTTCGTGGCGGACACCAAGGGCCGTCCTTCCCATGACATCGTCCAGAAGGCCCTGAAGGTCCTCTGCAACCTGGTGCACCGCGGTGCCTCGGGCAGCGAGAAGTCCACGGGTGACGGGGCCGGCATCCTCACCCAGATCCCCCACGCCTTCCTGGCGTCCCGCTGCCGCTCCATGGGCATCGAGCTGCCTGCCCCCGGCGAGTACGGCGTTGGCATGTTCTACCTGCCCACGGACGACCGCAACCGCCACGCTTGCGAGAAGATCCTCGAAGAGGCGGCCACCGGCGAGGGCCAGGTGATCCTGGGCTGGCGCGACGTCCCCACGGACAACGCCTCGCTGGGGCTCTCCGCCCGGGCCAGCCAGCCCGTCATCCGCCAGGTCTTCATCGGTCGGGGCCCCGCCACGCCTGCGGGCATGGACTTCGAGCGCAAGCTCTACGTGATCCGCCGCCTGGCCGAGAAGCGGGTGTCCCGCTCGGTGCTGCCGGGCCGCGGTCACTTCTACATCGCCAGCCTCTCCAGCCGGACCGTGGTCTACAAGGGCATGCTGAACTCCGAGCAGCTCGGCACCTTCTATCCGGATCTGGCCGAAGAGACCTTTGTGGCCGGCCTGGCCATGGTGCACTCCCGCTTCTCCACCAACACCTTCCCCAGCTGGTCCCGGTCCCACCCCTATCGCTACATCTCCCACAACGGCGAGATCAACACCCTCCGCGGCAATGTCAACTGGATGGAGGGCCGCCAGCGGCTCTTCGCGTCCCGCATCCTGGGCGCCGACCTGCAGAAGGTCCTGCCGGTCATCGACCTCGAGGGCTCGGACTCGTCGATGTTCGACAACGTCCTGGAGCTGCTCTACATGTCGGGCCGGTCCCTGCCCCATGCGCTGATGATGATGGTGCCCGAGCCCTGGAGCCGGCACGAGTCCATGAGCCCGCTGCGGAAGGCCTTCTACGAGTACCACTCCTGCCTCATGGAGCCCTGGGACGGTCCCGCCTCCATCGCCTTCACCGACGGCATTCGCATCGGCGCCATCCTGGACCGCAATGGCCTGCGCCCCGCCCGGTGGATCCACACCAAGGACGGCCTGGTCGTGGTGGCGAGCGAGACCGGTGTCCTGGACATCCCCGTGGAGAAGATCGTCCAGAAGGGGCGCCTCCAGCCCGGACGCATGTTCCTGGTGGACACCGAGCTGGGCCGCATCGTCCCCGACGATGAGATCAAGGATCAGCTGGCCTCGGCGGAGCCCTATGCCGACTGGGTGAAGGAAAACCTGGTCCGCATCAACGACCTGCCAGAGCCCCCCGTGGTGAACGAGCCCGACCACGAGACCGTGCTGCGTCGGCAGGAGACCTTCGGCTACACCCTTGAAGACGTGAACATGATCGTGAGCCCCATGGCTGCGGACGGCACCGAGCCCATCGGCAGCATGGGCACGGACATCCCCCTGGCGGTCCTCTCGGAGAACCCCCAGCTGCTCTACGACTACTTCAAGCAGCTCTTTGCGCAGGTCACCAACCCCCCAGTGGACGCCGACCGCGAGAGCATCGTGCTGGCCGTGGACACGGCCATCGGGCCGGAAGGCAACCTGCTGGAGCCCGTGGCCGAGTCCGCCCTGCACTTTGAGCTGCCCACGCCCGTGCTGCTCAACCGCGAGCTGGAAAAGATTCGCGGCCTGGATGGCCGTCCGGGCTCGCGCGGCTTCCACTCCATCACCCTGCCGATGTTGTTCAAGGCTGAGGCCGGCGGCAAGGGCCTGCGCAAGGCCATCGAGGACCTGCGCCGCTCCTGCAGCGAGGCCATCGCCGAGGGCCACAACATCCTGATCCTCTCGGACCGGGGCCACGACGCCACGGATGCGCCCATCCCCGCCCTGCTCGGCATTGCGGCGGTCCAGCACCACCTGCTGCGGGCCGGCACCCGCGAGAAGGTCTGTCTCGTGCTGGAGACCGGCGAGCCCCGCGAGGTTCATCACTTCTGCACCCTCATTGGCTACGGCGCCAGCGCGGTGAATCCCTACCTGGCCTTCGAGACCATCCACGATCAGCTGCGCCAGGGCATGATCAAGGGCGACCCAGCCAAGGCCGAGATGAAGTTCGTCAAGGCCGTCAACAAGGGCATCGTGAAGGTCATGTCCAAGATGGGCATCTCCGCGGTACAGAGCTACCACGGCGCCCAGATCTTCGAGGCCCTGGGCCTCAGCCAGGACTTTGTGGACGAGTACTTCTCGGGCACACCCACCCGCATCGGTGGCGTCGGCATCGATGTCATCGCCCGGGAAGTGAGCCTGCGCCACGACCAGGCCTACCCTGACCGCCCTGCAGACGCCCCGAGCCTCAGCTCCGGCGGCCGCTACAAGTACCGGCGGGACGGCGAGATCCACCTCAACAGCCCCGAGGCCATCCACCTCCTGCAGTCCGCCTGTCGCACCGGCGACTACAAGCTGTGGAAGCGCTACACCGAGATCATCGACCACCAGGGCAAGCAGCCCATCACCCTGCGCGGCCTGCTGGAGTTCCGCTCCCAGGCCCGGCCCGTGCCCATCGACGAGGTGGAGCCCATCGAGGCCATCCTGGCGCGCTTCAAGACCGGTGCCATGTCCTACGGCTCCATCAGCCAGGAGGCCCACGAGGCTCTGGCCATCGCCATGAACCGCATCGGTGGCAAGAGCAACACTGGCGAGGGCGGCGAGGATCCGGCCCGCTTCATCCCCCTGCCCAACGGCGACTCCCGCAGCAGCGCCATCAAGCAGGTAGCCTCGGGCCGCTTCGGCGTCACCATCAAGTACCTGACCGAGGCCCGGGAGATCCAGATCAAGATGGCCCAGGGTGCCAAGCCCGGCGAGGGCGGTCAGCTGCCCGGCCCCAAGGTCTATCCCTGGATCGCCAAGGTGCGCCACGCCACCCCGGGCGTGGGCCTCATCTCCCCACCGCCGCACCATGACATCTACTCCATCGAGGACCTGGCGCAGCTCATCTACGACCTGAAGAACGCCAACCCGGCGGCCCGCATCAGCGTGAAGCTCGTCTCCGAAGCGGGCGTGGGCACCATCGCTGCAGGCGTGGCCAAGGCGCATGCTGATGTCATCCTCATCAGCGGCTTTGACGGTGGCACCGGTGCCGCCTCGCTCACCAGCATCCGCCACGCGGGCGCTCCCTGGGAGCTCGGCCTGGCCGAGGCCCAGCAGGTCCTCGTGATGAACAACCTGCGTAGCCGCGTGGTGCTGGAAGCCGACGGCCAGCTCAAGTCCGGCCGGGACGTGATCATCGCCGCCCTCCTGGGCGCCGAGGAGTTCGGCTTCGCCACCGCCCCCCTGCTGGCCCTGGGCTGCGTGATGATGCGCGCCTGCCACAAGAACACCTGCCCCGTGGGCGTGGCCACCCAGGATCCGGAGCTGCGCAAGCACTTCCACGGCGACCCGGAGCACGTGGTGAACTTCATGAAGTTCATCGCCATGGAGGTCCGCGAGCTCATGGCTCAGCTGGGCTACCGCCAGTTTTACAAGATGGTGGGCCGCACCGAGCACCTGGAGATGCGGCGGGGCGTGGATCACTGGAAGGCTCGCACCCTCGACTTCTCCCGCATGCTCTGGAAGCCCTCTGTATCCAAGGACGTCAAGCGCACCTTCCGGGTGGCCCAGGAGCACGGCCTGGAGAAGGCGTTGGATGCCACCACGCTGATTCCCCTCTGCAAGCCCGCCATCGAGTCCCGGACGCCGGTCTCCGCCACGCTGCCCATCAGCAACGGCAATCGCACCGTGGGCACCATGCTTGGTGCTGAGATTACCAAGCGCTGGGGCGAGGAAGGTCTGCCCGATGACACCATCCGCCTCCAGTTCCAGGGCTCGGCCGGCCAGAGCTTCGGTGCTTTTATCCCCAAGGGGCTGACCCTCTCCCTTGAGGGCGATGCCAACGACTACCTGGGCAAGGGCCTCTCCGGAGGGCGCATCGTGGTCTTCCCACCGCGGACGGCCACCTTTGTGCCCGAGGACAACGTCCTCATCGGCAATGTCGCCTGCTACGGCGGCACCTCCGGCGAGGCCTTCATCCACGGCCTGGCTGGTGAGCGCTTCTGCGTTCGCAACTCCGGCGTCACCGCCGTGGTGGAAGGCATCGGCGACCACGGCTGCGAATACATGACCGGCGGCGAAGTGGTCATCCTGGGCCGGGCTGGACGCAACTTCGCGGCCGGCATGTCTGGCGGCGTGGCCTGGGTGCTGGACGAGACCGGGGACTTCCCCTTCCGCTCCAACTTGGAGCTGGTGGGCATGGGTCCCGTGGAGGATCCCGCCGAGGCGGAGCATCTGAAGAGCCTGATCAAGCGCCATGCCGCTGCCACCCGCAGCGCCCGGGCCGCCACGATCCTGAAGGACTGGAAGAAGTGGCTCCCCCGCTTCGTCCGCGTGATGCCCCATGACTACAAGCGGGTGCTCGAGAGCCAGGCCCGCATGCGGGAGAAGGGTCTACCCGAGGACGAGGCCGTGCTTGCGGCCTTTGAAGAAAACGCGCGGAGCCTTGCCCGCGTTGACGGGAACTAGGAGCCTGCCATGGGGAAGACCACCGGCTTCATCGAATACCAGCGCGAACTCCCGGCTGACCGGCCGCCCCTGGAGCGGCTGCAGGACTGGAACGAGTCCCACCCGCGGATCTCCGACGAGCTGATCCAGCGCCAGGGTGCCCGCTGCATGGACTGCGGCACGCCCTTCTGCCACACGGGCAAGCTCATGGGGGGCATGGCCTCTGGCTGCCCGCTCAACAACCTCATCCCGGACTGGAATGACCTGGTCTACCGCGGCCAGTGGCAGCGGGCCCTGCGCCGCCTGACGCGCACCAACAACTTCCCGGAGTTCACCGGCCGGGTCTGCCCCGCCCCCTGCGAGGGCTCCTGCACCGCCGGCCTCAACGGCGACCCCGTCACCATCAAGGCCATCGAGGTCTCCATCATCGACAAGGCCTTTGAGGAGGGCTGGATCGGTCCTGAGGTGCCACCGGTTCGCACCGGCAAGACCGTGGCCATCGTGGGCTCCGGTCCTGCAGGTCTGGCCTGCGCCGCCCAGCTGAACCGCGCCGGCCACACGGTCACCGTCTTCGAGCGCGCCGACCGCGTGGGTGGTCTGCTCATGTACGGCATCCCCAATATGAAACTGGAGAAGCGGCTGGTGGACCGCCGGGTGGGCCTCATGGCCCGCAACGGCATCCGCTTCGTCACCGGCGTGGAGATCGGCCGGGACATCACCACAGAGAGTCTGCTGCGGGACTATCACGCCACGGTCTTGTGCTGCGGCTCCACCCAGCCCCGCGATCTCGACGTGGAGGGCCGCGCGCTCACCGGCGTCCACATGGCCATGGACTTCCTCACCCTCAACACCAAGAGCCTCCTGGACAGCGGCCACGCCGACGGCGCCTACATCTCTGCCAAGGGCAAGGATGTGGTGGTCATCGGTGGCGGCGACACGGGCACGGACTGCGTCGGCACCTCCCTGCGGCACGGGGCCAAGTCTGTCACGCAGTTGGAGATTCTTCCCCACTCTCCCGACCAGCGGGCCGCCGACAACCCCTGGCCCCAGTGGCCCAAGGTCAGCTCCATGGACTACGGCCAGGAAGAGGCCGCGGCCCTGCAGGGCGCCGACCCCCGGCTGTACAGCACCCTTACCCGGCGCTTCGTCGGTGAGGCGGGTGTCGTTCAGCAGGTCCACACCGTAGGCCTCAAGTGGACCCGCAGTGGCGAAGGCCGCCCCTACTCCGAAGAAGTCGCCGGCACCGACCGGGTGCTCCCGGCGGACCTCGTGCTCCTGGCCCTGGGCTTCCTCGGTCCCGAGCGGAAGGGCCCCATCACCGAGCTGGGCCTCAAGCTGGATGGCCGCGGCAACGTGGTGGCCGACGGGCAGCGCATGACCAGCATCCCCGGCGTCTTCGCTGCGGGCGACATGGTGCGCGGCCAGTCCCTGGTGGTCTGGGCCATCCACGAAGGCCGCAACACCGCCCGCAGCGTGGACCGCTACCTCATGTACGGAAACACCTACCTGCTCTAGCCAGCTGGGCGAGAGTGGTTCCTCGGGGCCTCCTCAGCACACCCAGTTCTGGTCGCTTAGAACGGGGGTGCTGTGCTGGGCAACTTTGCGGAGTCAATGCCTTCGCACATGTCGTTATCCACCGTCAGATTGCCCTGGGCATCGAGCCTCACGGTCCAGATGGTGTTGTAGTCGTCTCCCCGCCAGCGCTCCGGCAGAGGGGGAAGGTTGGTGGTTCCGTAGCTCTCAAGGAGCGCTTTGATCAGCGGAATAATGCGTTGGGACTCCCACCCCAGAAGGACTGTTTGATTTGAGAACTTGCCGCCGGTAAAGAAATAGTTGCAGGTGCGACTGGCCACGCCGGCATCAAACAGCGAGAATCCCGCAACCAGGTGGTAGGGCAAATTCTTGTCGATGGCGTACGGAAGAATGGTTAACGAGGTCCTGACGTACGAAACGTGATTTTTGCTCAGGGGCGCAGGAAACCACTGAGAAGGATCAACAGAATAAACGGCTTGGGGCTTCATTTTCTCACCCAGGGCCTTGGTCAAGCTGAGTGCGCGCCACTGCCCAGCGGCAACAAAGTTGCCGTTTTCAAACTGGAATGTCGGGTCCGGATGCGCCTCTGCATGCCGGACAATATAAATCGTCTGGTTTTTGTTGATGTTCGTCGGCACGGTAGCGCCGTCGACCCCTCCGGTTCGCTTCGCACTGAAGTGGGTCTGCAAGGCGTGGGAGCAGTCCTCGCTGGCTACTGGCGCAGGGAGTACGGGGTATGAAGCAAGTGGTTTCAAATCGCTGTTGTAGGTAGCCAGATCAACGGTTCCCGACGATGAAATTGTTATCGCATAGACATGGTTGGGTCCCATGTATTGCGATGGGATGTTGAGACGATATCCATTTATTATATTTGTATTTATCAAAAGGTTCCTGATGGTTTCCCAGGGCGCAGAGAAGACATGGTAACCAGTTACTTTTTTGTCGATTATTCGTGAGACCAGCGTATCGTTGGCGCCGCCAGTATTGTTGAAGTCCAGTCCGCTACACCTTTCGCTATATCCAAAGATCGGCTCTGCAACGCCGCTAGGCAGGGAATCTTTAGTAGGATAGGCAACATTGACTGGGTAGCTGTTGGCGGTGTAGGAAAGCCCATTTAATGCGTTATCAATGGGCAGAGTCTCCTGGTTAAGAAGGGCAAAAGGCTGGATGTATCCAATGGCTGTCATGTCAGGATAATTGTTTGCTGTCTGTAGATGCGTCATCGGCGAGAGTGCATAAATACCTGTTACATTATTTGCCCCGAGCACCTTCTGCTTCAGGTACGTGGCCATCAGGAGCGAGCGATTGAGGCCCTGAGGGGTGAGGTTCGCCGTGTCCAGCTGGATGTCACCAGGAGCCTGGTAGGCCAGGTCAGGACTTGAGACAAAAATCAGATTGATGTTTTTTTCGTACAGCGCTTCGGGGATTACCGACGGTGGGGTATGAGTGCTCCTACATCCAAACAACACCAGGCTTAACACCGAGCCAAAAAGGAGGCGCGATACCCGATAGGCCAGGAAATTCTTTGTTGAGGTGGATGGTTTTGAAGGTCGGCTCATTCTGTGTGTCCTTTTTGCTTTATCGACTTAACTTAAGCATAAATGTTGGCCACGATTAGGGCTCACGATGAACCTGGGCTTCGCCCGGGTCAAGCCAGTTTCAAACCATCCTTTGGGGGTTTGATCGATGCGATGAACCTGCTGTTCGATTTGGGTTCCCCACCGTCCCCGTTGCCTTGGTCGCTGCCTTCGCCCTACCCTGACCCCATGACCCTGACGCTGGACTGTCCCCCCAAGCTGAACCGCTTCCTGGCGGTGCTGGGGCGTCGAGCGGATGGCTTTCATGAGTTGGAGCTGGTGACCACGGTCCTCATTGGCGTGCCGGAGCTCACGGATACCCTGTCGGCGGAAGCTGCTGAGGAGCTCTCCCTGACCATCGGTGGCCCCACCGGCGAGGGCCTGGTGGCCGACGACTCCAACCTTGTACTCAAGGCCTGGCACCTGCTGGAGGAGGCCGCTGGCCGGCCCCTGCCTGCGGCCCTGCACCTGGAGAAGCGCATCCCCCATGGCGCTGGCCTGGGGGGTGGCAGCAGCGATGCGGCGGGCGCCCTGCGCCTGGGCAATCTCCTGTTTGGCTTGGATCTGCCTGATGACCAGCTGCTACGGATGGCCGCCCGCCTGGGCAGCGATGTGCCGCTGTTCCTGCTGGGCGGCACCACCCTGGGCCTGGGCCGAGGCGAGCGGGTCTTCCCCCTGCGCCCCCTCCCCCTGGAGCCCATCCTGCTGGTGCACCCGGGCCTCCATGTGGGCACGCCCGCCGTGTACCGGGCCCTCCAGTATGTCGGCTACCCCTTCCCCGAGGCCCTGGCCTCTCAGCCGCCGGGAGCCGCCCCGCCCTGGCGCAACGACCTCACCGGCGCCGCCATCTGGGTCTGCCCCCTCCTGGCCGAGGTGCGGGAGGCCATCCTCGAAGCCGACGGCGACCCCCTGCTCTGCGGCTCCGGCAGCTGCTGGGCCGCCCGGTTTGCCACCCCTGCGGACCGGGACGCCGCCGCCGCCAAGCTGAGAATCAGTCATCCCGAGTGGAGCCTCTGGGCCGTCTGATCCAGAAAAGAACAAGAATTTATAAGCGGAGAAAAACGGAGGAGCGGAGGAGAGCGGAAAACGCCTTTTCACCTTCCTCCCCTTCCTCCCTGTTAGTTCGCTTTTGTACCCGGTGAACAGCGATAACCACTGGCGGAGGCACTGGCCGCCACCCTAGACCGATCCGCCGGATATCTTTCAGGGTTCGTTGAAGGGCAAAAGAGATAGGAACAGGGATGAAGGGGATAAGGAAAAATTAAGCACGAAGTTTCACTGTCCTTCGCCTCATCGACCCTGCGCAACGTCAGCCACCCTAGTGCCTGTTGGTGCCCCAGCCCCGCTCCTACCCCTGTCCAGACACCCACCCTCCGTGGTATTGGTGAGGGTCTGTTTGAGGTGTCCATGACCGAGTCCGCCCTTCGTCTCCGTGGCCTGCGCAAGACCTTCCCCAAGGTCATCGCGGTGGCCGGGGTGGACCTGGACGTGGCCCGGGGTGAGGTCTTCGGCCTGCTGGGCCCCAACGGAGCGGGCAAGACCACAACCCTGGAGGTGATCGAGGGCCTCACGGAAGCCGACGCCGGCGAGATCGAGATCCTGGGCCTCACCTGGGCCCGCAACGGCCGGGAGATCCGCTCGCGCATTGGCGTGCAGCTGCAGAGCACGAGCCTCTTCAACAAGATCACGCCCCGGGAGGCCCTGGACCTCTACGGCAGCTACTACCCC
>CAITBU010000055.1 GCA_903890595.1 uncultured Holophagaceae bacterium
AGCGGGACCCCGAAGCCGGCTGGCTGGCGGTACTCGGGGTGGGTGGCCTCCAGGCCGATGCCTGGGCGGCCCTGGCCCCGCCCCTGCTGTGGCCCCTGGCCTTCACCACCCCCGAGCAGGCCTTGGCGGAGCTGCGGGAGCACTGGCTGGGCCGCACCTGGCTGGGCCGCCAGCGGGGCACCACTGCCCTCACGGACGAAGCCCACCTGCTGGCCTTCCTGCAGGGCCTGTGGCGCGCCACCGAAGGCCTCGAAGACGCCAGCGTGACGCTGCTGGAGCTGAACCCCGTGGTGCTGGACGAGCAGGGCCGGCCCACCGCCCTGGATGGCGTCGGCACTCTGGGCGCGGCCCCCCACGCCGCCAGCACTGCCCCGGATCCCGCCTGGTACCAGGCCCTGCTGAGCCCCCGCAGCCTGGTGCTCGCTGGGGTCTCCAGCCGACCGGGCACCGTGGGTCGCATCATCCTGGAGAACGTGCGCCGCGCTCGCCTGCCAGAGGGTGCGTTGCGCATCCTCAAGCCCGGCTCCACGGAGTTCCTGGGGCTGCCCTGCGTGGCCGACCTGGCCGAGCTCGCCAGCGCACCCACGGATCAGCTCATCGTGGCCCTGCCAGCCTCCCAGACCCTGGCGCTGGTGGAGCAGCTCTGCCATCAGGGCGGCGGCGCCACCGTGGTCTATCTCGTAGCAGGCGGTCTGGGCGACGGCGCCGACACCGAGGGCCTCGGCCAGCGGCTCGTGGCCTGCCTCGCCGAGCACCGCCGCGCCGGCAAGTGGACCCCGGCCCTGGTGGGTCCCAATGGCCTCGGACTCTTCAGTCCTGACCTGGAGCTGAACACCCTCTTCATCCCGGCAGCCAAGCTGCCCCTGGCAGCCCACCCCGGCCCCGTAGCGCTGGTGAGCCAGAGCGGGGCCTTCCTCATCACCCGCCTGAGCCGCCGGAGCGAGCTGGGTCTGCGCACGGCGGTGGCCATCGGCAACCAGCTGGACCTGCGCTGCTCGGACTTCCTGCGGGGCTTCGCCACCGACCCCGCCGTGGCCGTGGTGGGCGCGTACCTGGAGGGCTTCGCCCCCGGCGACCTGCCCTCCACGGCCATGGCCATCCGGAACCTGCGCACCGCCGGCCGCCGGGTGCTGCTCTACAAGGGCGGCCGCAGCCAGGCGGGCATGGCCGCCGCCAGCAGCCACACCGGTGCACTGGCGGGGGACCACGCCCTGCAGGCCAGCCTCCTGCACCGGGCCGGAGCCATGCTCGCCGAGGACCTGGAGGCCTTCGATGCCGCCCTCGCCTGGCTGGCAGTCCACCCTGGCCTGCGGGCCGCCTCCGTGGCCGTCATGACCAACGCTGGCTTCGAGTCCGTGGTGGCCGCCGACCGCCTCGATGGCGCCTGCGTGGGAGCCACGCTGACCCCCGCCGAGACCGCCGACCTGGAAGCCACCCTGGCCACCCACGGCCTGACTGGCCTGGTGAGCGCCCGCCTGCCCCTGGACCTCACGCCCATGGCCGACGAGGCCGCCTACCTGGCCTGCGCCCGCCTGCTCCTGGCCACCGGGGCGGACGGCGTGGTGGTGGGCCTGGTGCCCCTGACCCAGCGCCTGGATACCACGGACCCGACGGTCTACGGCCCCTTCGCCGAGGCCCTGGCCACCCTGGCCCAGACCAGCGGCAAGTGGCTGGGCGTGGCCGTGGAAGGCGGTGCCGTCTACGACCCCTACCGCACCGCCCTGCGCGCCGCCGGCCTGCCCGTCTTCCTCAGCATGGAAGAAGCCCTCAAAGGGTTGCGGCTCATCAGCAGCGAGGCCTGAGGCCCGGGCTATCCTCTCTGGCCTTGAGGGCCTTCCTGGTGCAAACTGATTTCGGACTAAAATTGCCGAAATGACCCGCATCCTCCCTCCCTGGCGCACGCTCCTCCCGGCTGAGCACGGGAGCTGGTTCATGCTGGGGCTGCCCATGCTCCTGGGGCTGCTGCTGCGACCCACGGGTGCAGGCTTCTGCCTGGCCCTGGCGGCCCTGGCCGTGTTCCTGGCCCGGCCCCCCCTGCGCCGGGTCTTCACAGGCCAGCGGGACGCCGCCCAGGTGCGGGCCCTGCTTCTCTTCACGGCGCTGGCCATCAGCGGAGGCACCGCTGCCCTGGCCCTGGCGGGGCCGCGGTTTCTGGTCCCCCTCGCCGCCAGCGCCCCCCTGGTGGTTCTGGCGCTGTGGGCCGACACCCGGCGAGCGGTGCGCTCCCTGGCCGTGGAGCTGGCGGCCCAGGGCGCCTTCGCCGGTCTGGCTGCAGCCATGGTGGCAGCGGGGGGAGCGCCCCAGGCCGAGGCCCTCCGGGTCTGGGTGCTGGCGACCCTGGTGGGGGGCGCCAACCTGGCCCACGTGCGGCGCTTTCTGGGCAATGCCCACGGCCTGCCCGCAGTGGAGCTCCGCCGGCGGGCCCTCCCGGTCCATGGCATCCACCTCCTGCTGGCAGGCACTTCGGCGCTCCTGCTGCTCTCCCGGGGACCGGCCGGCCTCCTGTGGACGGCCTGGACGGGCCTGCTCTACCTGCGGGCCGTGCAGCCCTGGCAGCCCCTCCCCGCCCGCACCCTGGGCTGGCGCGAAGGCGGTCTCAGCGTGGGCAGCCTTTTGCTCCTGTGGCGGGCGCTGGCGTCCTGAACTTCCATTTGTCTAGATTTTTATCCTGGACTCCGAAATCCCGGCCCCGGATGCTGACTTAAAGAGTAAAGGACCCTGAAATGCTATTCAGCACCGCAACTGGCTATGCCCTCCGCGCCCTCGCCGCCTTGCCCGAGGACGGGAGCTACTGCCTTGCCAAGGACCTGGCCGCCGAGCTGACGCTGCCCGGACCCTACCTGGCGAAGATCCTCCAGGGCCTGGTGCAGTCCGGCATCCTCGAGTCCGTGCGCGGCCCCCGGGGCGGCTTCCGCCTCACTCGGGCCTCCCACCACATCACCGTGGGCGAGGTGGTTACGGCCATGGAGGGGGCTGACTCCATGGAGGGCTGCATCATGGGCTTTCCCACCTGCGGCGGGGACCACCCCTGCCCCCTGCACGATGCCTGGGGCGCTGTGAAGGATCAGGTCACGACCTCCATGACCGAGGCCACCATCCGGGACCTGCAGCTCATGGACCTGCGCCACCAGCGCGAGGCCCAGGAGCGC
>CAITBU010000056.1 GCA_903890595.1 uncultured Holophagaceae bacterium
CAGGGATTCCACACCGCCCAGGCTCTCGGCCAGGGTGAACCACTTGAGGGCGCGGAGGACGCGGTTGAGGCGCTCGTTGCCGCCCTCTTTCAGCTCGAAGCTCAGCATGGCGCCGAAGCCCCGCTGCTGGCGCTGGGCCAGAGCGTGCTGGGGATGGCTCGGCAGCCCGGGGTAGTGGACCTTGCCGACGGCCGGATGGGCCGCCAGGAACTCCGCCAGGGCCTGGGCGTTGACCTCGTGCTGGCGCATGCGGAGGGGCAGGGTCTTGAGGCCCCGCAGCACCAGGAAGCAGTCGTGGGGCGACTGGGAGGTGCCCAGCAGGTTGTTCACGCTCTGGATCTGCTGGGTGAGGGCGCCCCGGCCAGGGCCCGCCACCACCGCCCCGCCCACCACGTCGCTGTGGCCGTTGAGGTACTTGGTGGTGGAGTGGATCACCAGGTCCGCGCCCAGGTCGAAGGGGCGCTGGAGGAAGGGCGAGAGGAAGGTGTTGTCCACGGCCACCAGGCAGTCGGGCTGGCGGTGGCCGAGCGCTGCCACGGCGGCGATGTCCGTGAGGCGCAGGAGGGGATTGGAGGGCGTCTCGATCCAGATCATGCGGGTGTTGGGCTGGATGGCCGCTGCCACCGCCGCCAGATCAGCGAGGTCCAGGTAGGTGACCTCCAGGCCGTAGAAGCGCTGGGCGTGCTCCAGGAGGCGGAAGGTGCCGCCGTAGCAGTCCACGGTGCTGATGAGGTGGCTGCCATGGGGCAGCAGGTTGAGGGCCACCAGGATGGCGCTCATGCCCGTGCTGGTGCAGGTGGCGCCGGAGCCGCCCTCCAGCAGCGCGATGGCCTCCTCCAGCGCGGCGCGGGTGGGGTTGCCGCTGCGGGTGTAGTCGTAGCCTGCGTTGGTGCAGATGTCCTTGAAGGCGAAGGTGGAGGACAGGTAGAGCGGGGGCATCACCGCCCCATAGGCGGGATCCGGCTGCACGCCGCCATGGACGCACTGGGTGGCGGTGCCCGCCCCAGGGATCAGGGCCGGCCGCTGCAACCAGCCCGCCCCGCCCTCGCGGACGGGGGGCTGGATGGTGAAGTGGTAGGCCGGGTTGCCCGGGACGTTGGTGTCGAGGAAGTCAGCGCTCATGGCGGGCTCGCAGGAAGGCCTCAGGCGCCGACGGGGCCATCGATTTCGGCGAAGAGGGGGTGGCTGAGGTAGCGTTCGCCAGTGTCGCACAGCACAGCCACGACGGTCTTGCCGGGGCCGAGCTCGGCGGCCACCTTGAGGGCCGCGTGGACGATGGCGCCGGTGGAGATGCCCGTCAGCAGGCCTTCTTCCCGGGCCAGGCGGCGGGCCACCCGGAGGGAGTCCTCGTAGCCCACATCCTCGATGCGGGTGAAGGCCTCGCGGTTGAGGATCGACGGCACGAAGTTGGCGCCGATGCCCTGGATCTTGTGGGGGCCGGCCTTGCCCTGGGTGAGCAGGGGGCTGTCCACAGGCTCCACGGCCACCACGAGGGTGCCGGGCTTCTTCTGGGCCAGCACCTCGCCCACGCCGGTGATGGTGCCGCCGGTGCCGATGCCCGCCACGAAGGCATCGAGCTCGGGCACCTGCTCCAGCACTTCCAGGGCGGTGGTGCGGCGGTGGACCTCGGGGTTGGCGGGGTTGTCGAACTGGCGCACCAGGAAGTAGGACGGATCGGCAGCGGCCAGCTCCTCGGCCTTGTCCACGGCGCCCTTCATGCCCAGGGAGCCCGGCGTCAGCACCAGCTCAGCTCCGTAGGCCTTGACCAGGGAGCGCCGCTCCAGGGTCATGGTGTCGGGCATCACCAGGGTGAACTTGTAGCCCTTGGTGGCGGCCACAAAGGCCAGGCCGATGCCGGTGTTGCCGCTGGTGGCCTCCAGCACGGTCATGCCGGGCTTGAGGACGCCCCGGGCCTCGGCGTCCTGGACCATGGCCAGGGCGATGCGGTCCTTGACGGAGCCGCCGGGGTTGGCGCTCTCCAGCTTCAGATAGATGGTGGCGCTGCCTTCAGGCACGATGCGGTTGAGGCGCACGACGGGGGTGTGGCCGATGAGCTCGTAGGCGAAGTTCACGCGATTGGGACGGGGCATGGGGAGTCTCCTGCAGGGGGGCGTCCGGCGCCCATAACCCAGGATGGAGATCCCAATTAAGAAAGTCAAGTAATTCGATTCAAAAAATCAAGTAACTTGCATTGGGTGTAGAGTGGAGGCATGAAAGTAACCGCTAAGGGCCGCTACGGCCTCCAACTCATGGTGGAACTGGCGGTCCAGTCCGGCCGAGGCCCTGTTCTGGTGAGCGCCATTGCCGAGCGGCAGGACCTCCCCCCCAAGTACCTCCATGTGCTCATGGGCAGCCTCAAGGCCGCCGGCCTGGTGAAGGTCCAGCGCGGGCCCTCGGGTGGCTGTGAGCTGGCCCGCCCTGCCAACCGCATCACGGCCCTGGAGGTTCTGGAGGCCCTGGAAGGCAGCCTGGCCTGGGAGGTCCCTGAGTCAGATCGCTCGGCCGGGGCCCGCACCGTGGGTCAGATGCTCACCAAGGCGGCGGAAGTATTCCGCACGGTGGCTGCGGGCCAGACCCTCGCCGACCTGGCTCAGGTGCAGCGGGGCCTGGAGTCCGGCAGCGACGGGTACTCCATTTAGGCTGCGCCCACAGGGAGCGAATCAGGCCTGCAGGTAGACCTCGGCGCCTTTCTCGGTGAACTCGGCGCTCTTTTCTTCCATGCCTTTCTGTAGGGCGGCTTCTTCGGAGAGGCCTTGGGCGGCGGCGTACTGGCGCACGTCCTCGGTGATCTTCATGGAGCAGAAGTGGGGGCCGCACATGGAGCAGAAGTGGGCGGACTTGGCGCCCTCGGCGGGCAGGGTCTCGTCGTGGAACTCCCGCGCCGTGTCGGGGTCCAGGGCCAGGTTGAACTGGTCCTCCCAGCGGAACTCGAAGCGCGCCTTGCTCATGGCGTCATCCCACATGCGGGCGCCCGGATGGCCCTTGGCCAGGTCGGCGGCGTGGGCGGCGATGCGGTAGGCGATGACGCCGTCCTTCACGTCCTTCTTGTTGGGCAGACCCAGGTGCTCCTTGGGCGTCACGTAGCAGAGCATGGCGCAGCCGAACCAGCCAATCATGGCGGCGCCGATGGCGGAGGTGATGTGGTCGTAGCCCGGGGCGATGTCCGTGGTGAGGGGGCCCAGGGTGTAGAAGGGGGCCTCGTCGCAGACCTCCAGCTGCTTGGTCATGTTTTCCTGGATGAGGTGCATGGGCACGTGGCCGGGGCCCTCGATCATCACCTGCACATCGTGCTTCCAGGCGATCTTGGTGAGCTCGCCCAGGGTCTCCAGCTCACCGAACTGGGCCTCGTCATTGGCGTCGGCCGTGCTGCCGGGGCGCAGGCCGTCACCCAGGGAGAAGGCCACGTCGTAGGCCTTCATGATCTGGCAGATGTCCTCGAAGTGCGTGTAGAGGAAGTTCTCCTGGTGGTGGGCCAGGCACCACTTGGCCAGGATGCTGCCGCCGCGACTGACGATGCCGGTGACGCGCTTGGCGGTCATGGGCACGTAGCGCAGCAGGACGCCGGCATGGATGGTGAAGTAGTCCACGCCCTGCTCGGCCTGCTCGATGAGGGTGTCGCGGAAGATCTCCCAGGTGAGGTCCTCGGCCTTGCCGTTGACCTTCTCCAGGGCCTGGTAGATGGGCACGGTGCCGATGGGCACGGGGCTGTTGCGCAGGATCCACTCGCGCGTCTCGTGGATGTTGTTCCCGGTGCTGAGGTCCATGACCGTGTCGGCGCCCCAGCGGATGGACCAGGCCATCTTCTCGACCTCTTCCTCGATGCTGGAGGCCACGGCGGAGTTGCCGATGTTGGCGTTGATCTTCACCAGGAAGTTGCGGCCGATGATCATGGGCTCGGCTTCCGGGTGGTTGATGTTGGCGGGGATGACGGCGCGGCCTCGGGCCACCTCGTCCCGCACGAACTCGGGCGTGATCCGGCTCTTGAGGCCGGTCGCCGCGCGGCCCAGGTTCTCGCGGATGGCGATGAACTCCATCTCCGGTGTCACGATGCCCTGCTTGGCGTAGTGCATCTGCGACACATTCTGGCCGGCCTTGGCCCGCAGGGGCTTGCGCTCCGCATGGAAGCGGATGGCATCCAGGTCCCGGTCCCGCTCCCGGAGCTTGCGATAGAGGCTGGTGGCACCCGGCAGCTCCTCCACATCGCCGCGGCCCAGGATCCAGTCCTGGCGCAGGGGCTGGAGGCCCTTGGCCACATCGATGGTGACGGCGGGGTCCGTGTAGGGGCCGGAGGTGTCGTAGAGCACCACCGGCTCATTGGGGGTCAACACACCCTGGAAGTCCCGGGTGGGGCTGAGGCTGATCTCGCGAAAGGGCACCTGCACACCGGGCAGCTGG
>CAITBU010000057.1 GCA_903890595.1 uncultured Holophagaceae bacterium
CTGGGCCTCACGGGCACCAAGGTGGGGTGCGAGGCCGGGCTCTGCGGGGCCTGCACGGTGCTGGTGGACTTCGAGACCGTGCTCTCTTGTTCAACGGCCCTGGGCGACGTGGCCGGCAAGTCCGTGCTCACCATCGAGGGCCTGGCCGTGGGCGGGCAGCTGGATCCCCTGCAGAAGGCCTTCCAGGACCACAACGCCTTCCAGTGCGGCTACTGCACCTCGGGGATGATCATGGCCGCCTGGGCCTTCCTGAAGAAGAAGCCCAAGGCCACCCGGGCTGAGATCGTCGAGGCCATGGAGGGGAACATCTGCCGCTGCGGGGCCCACGTGCGGATCCTGGAAGCGGTCGAAACGGCAGGCAAGGGCATGGGAGGTGTGCGATGAAAAGGCGGACCATCCTCCAGGCCACGGCAGGCGCACTCACCTTCTTCTTCACGAGCCGCACCAGCGCTGCGCCCGTCGAGCCGACCCGCCCCGGTGCCTACGCCGAGGACTTCAACGCCTACCTGAAGATCTCCGCCGACGGCCGCGTGGGCTGCTTCGTGGGGAAGACTGAGCTGGGCCAGGGCGCCCTGACGGTGCTGGCCATGCTCGTCGCCGAGGAGCTGGAGCTGGATCCGGCCCAGGTGGACGTGCTCCTTGGTGACACGGACCTCTGTCCCTGGGATCTGCCCACGGGCGGCTCCCTCACCATGTGGCAGACGGCTCCCGTCCTCCGAGGCGCCGCCGCCGAAGCGCGGGCCGTGCTCCTGGGCATGGCGGCCAAGGCCCTGGGCGCTACGGCTGCGGACCTGGCCCTGAAGGACGGCGCCATCTGGGTGAAGGCGGCCCCCGCGCGCCGCACCACCTTCGGCGCGCTGGTGCAGGGCCGGAAGATGACGCGACACCTGGGCAAGGTCAAGCCCAAGCCCCTCTCCGACTTCAAGGTGCTCGGGCGTCGCTTCCCCCGCAAGGACGCCCTGGCCAAGATCACCGGCGCCGCCAAGTACGCCGGCGACCTGCGCCTGCCCGGAACCCTCCACGCCTGCATCCTGCGGCCCCCGGCCCACGGCCTGAAGGTGGTCAGTGCAGACACAGCGGCCGCCGAGCGGGTTCCTGGCGTCCGCATCGTTCGGGACGGCACCCTTGTGGCTGTGCTGCACGCCCAGCCCGACACCGCCCGCAAGGCCCTCGCCCTGGTGAAGGGCACCTTCGAGGGGACCGAGCTCGACGTGGACGATGTGCGCATCTACCAGTACCTCGTGGACAAGGCAGCACCCGGGCAGCGCGTGATGAGTTCCCGCGGCGACCTGGCCGCCGGGGAGAAGCGGGCCGCCACGGTGGTGGAGGCGGAGTACCGCAACGCCTACGAGAGCCACGCCACCCTCGAGCCCCACACCTCCGTCGCCAAGTGGGAGGACGGCCGCATGACGGTGTGGGCCTCCAATCAGTCGCCGTTTGTCTTCCGCGACTCCGTGGCCGAGGCCCTCAAGCTGGACAAGGACAAGGTCCGCATCGTGACCCCCTTCGTGGGGGGCGGCTTCGGCGGCAAGCTCGTGGCCCCCGTGGCCGTCGAGGCCGCCCGCATCGCCCGTCAGGTCCCCGGTGTGCCCATCCAGGTGGCCTGGAACCGAGAGGAGGACCTCTTCCTCGACGGCTACCGACCGGCCGCCGTGGTGAAGATTCGCTCAGGCCTGGACGCCAGTCGCGGCGCCATCACCTTCTGGGACAGCATCGTGGCCGGCGTTTCCCAGGGCGAAGCGGAGTTCGTCTATGAGATGCAGTCGAACCGCTACCAGGCTCCTGCCGTCCCCGACCTGCACCCCCTCAAGGCCGGCGCCTGGCGGGCTCCCAACGCCCACACCAACGCTTTCGCCCGGGAGTGCCAGCTGGACGCGCTGGCCGCCAAGGCCGGGATGGATCCCGTGACCCTGCGCCGCCGCCTGGCCAACGACCCCCGCCTGCTGCGCCTCCTGGACCTGGCCCTGGAGGCCTTCGGCTGGGAGCCCGCCCCCGGGCCCACGGGCCGCGGCATCGGCCTGGCCTGCGGGGCCTGGCGCCAAGGCTTGATCGTGGCCCTGGCTCAGGTCGCCGTGGACAAGACCACCGGGAAGGTCCAGGTGCTGCGCTTCCTCGAGGCCGTGGACGTGGGCCTCGTGGTGAACCCCGACGGGGCCCGCCAGCAGGTTGAGGGCGCCATCACCATGTGCATCGGGCAGGCCCTCAGCGAGGAGATCCGCTTCAAGGGCGGCCGCATCCTGGACAAGAACTTTGACACCTACCTGCTCCCCCGGTTCTCCGCCATCCCCCGCATCCAGGTCGTCTTTGCAGACAGCGGCACCACGACCACCCAGGGCATCGGCGAGCCCCCCGTGGTGCCGGTAGCCGCAGCCCTGGCCAACGCTGTCTTCGACGCTACAGGTGCAAGGGTGACCCACGTACCCTTCACCCCCGAGCGCGTCCTCGAGGCCCTGAAGCGCGTGGCCGCGAAGTAGGAACGGCCTGTCGCATCGGGAGCGTGGGCGAAAAAGAACTGAATGTACGCAGAGGAAGGCGGAGATGGCCTGAGGTTGTTTTTTCATACCAATTTTCGTATCAGGCAGGCCGGGCGTGGGTTTTGGGTACTCTGATGGGGTGCTTTTGGCTTTTTCGGTGCTGGCCCGCACCTGTCTGATGCAGTTCCTGATGCTGGAGTCCCTGTGCGCAAGACCAAGATCGTCATGACCATGGGCCCGGCCCTCATGCAGGAAGACCGCCTCCGTGAGGCCCTGAAAGTGGCCGATGCGGTGCGCCTGAACGCCAGCCACGGGGACCCGGAAGCCCGCTTGCACACCCTGAACATGGTGCGCTCCATCTCGGCGGAGCTGGGCCGGGCGATCCCCGTCTTCCTCGACCTGCAGGGTCCCAAGTGGCGCATTGGGGCGCTGGAGAACCCGGTGACCCTGGCTGAGCACAGCGTGGGCGCCTTCTACGCCCAGGGTGCCACCCTCATGCCGGGCCTCGCCTGGACCGCTCCCCTGCCCCACCCGGAGCTCTTCGAGGGTGCGGTGAAGGACCAGATCTGGCTCCTGGACGACGGCGCCATCACCGTGAAGGTCCTCTCCCGGAGCTCGGATGTGGTGATGGCCGAGGTGGTCGTGGGCGGGCCGCTGAAGTCCCGCAAGGGC
>CAITBU010000058.1 GCA_903890595.1 uncultured Holophagaceae bacterium
ACGGCCCTCCTGGGGTCCCTCATCGGCACCACCGCTCTGCTGCTGGGCCGCTCGGTCCGCCTCTCCCGCCTGGTCTATCCCGTGGCCGGAGCCCTGGTGGGCTTCTTGGCAGTGGCTGCCGCAGCCCGCTTCGACCATGTGTCGCCCCAGGTCTTGACCATGGCGGGGCTCATCGTTCTGGTGCCAGGCCTCCGACTGGTGCTGGCCATGAACGAGTTGGCCACGGGCAACCTGGTGGCCGGCACGGCCCGCCTCATGGATGCCGGCCTGACCTTCCTCTCCCTGGGCTTCGGGGTGGCCCTGGGCCAGCGCTTCGCCGCCACCCTCCTGCCCCACGCACTCCTGGGGGTACCGATCCCCCTGCCCGCCTGGACCCTGCTGCCCACCCTCCTGCTGGCAGCCGGGGCCTTCATGGTGATCTTCAAGGCCCGCACTTCGGACCTGCTATGGATCTTCGCGGCCTGCACCTTGGCCTTCTACGGCACCCGCCAGGGTGCCGCTTTCCTGGGACCGCAGTTCGGCGTAGCCCTGGGTGCCCTGGCCCTGGGCGTGGCCAGCAACCTCTTCACGCGGCTCCGCCGCCGGCCTTCGGTGGTGACCATGCTCCCGGGCCTGATGGTGCTGGTGCCGGGGGGCCTGGGTTTCCGGGGCCTCGGCCTGATTCTCCAGAACCAGCTGGTGCTGGGCCTGGACACGGCCTTCCAGGCCCTCTTCGTGACCATCGCCCTGCTCATGGGACTGCTGCTGGCCCAGGCCGCTGTACAGCCCCGGACCGCCCTCTAAAGGTCGGCAGACAGCTTCCCCTGGAGGCCCTGCCTGCCCAGTAGGCGGTCCTTGCCTGGCTGAGTCAGCGGGAGGTCAGGCCCCTCTGAAACTTGGCCCAGCCCCCCGTGGGTCCGATGAGGTTGGTTACGCCGGAGCCGCTGTGCCCTTAACCCACCCCATCCCCATCCTCATCGTGGATGACGAAGCGGACCTGCGGGAGCTGCTCGTAGAGGCCCTCACCGAGCAGGGCTATGCCGCAGTGGGCGCAGATGGCGCCGCCCAGGCCTTGGCCTTGGTCAAGGACCAGCACTTCCCTGTGATCTTCACCGACCTGAACATGCCGGGCGGGCTCTCGGGGCTGGAGCTGCTCCGGGCCGTGCACGACCTGGATCCCCGCAGCATGGGCATCCTGATGACCGGCTACGCCACCACCGAGTCCGCCATCCAGGCCCTCAAGCGCGGCGCCTACGACTTCATCCAGAAACCCTTCAAGCTGGTGGAGATCGAGGCCAGCCTGGAGCGGGCCCTGGAGCACTACCGCCTGGTGCGGGAGAACGAGGACTACCAGGAGAACCTGGAGCGCATGGTAGCGGCCCGCACCCAGGAGATCCTGGGCCTGAAGAACGACATCGAGCAGCTCTTCGAAGGCTTCGTGAACGCCTCGGTGACCGCCATCGAGGCCCGGGACCCCAGCACCTCCGGCCACTCCAGCCGCGTGGCGGACCTGACCGTCGGCTTGGCCGAGGCGGTGAACACGACCCCCAACGGCCCCTACGGTGGCCTGCTGTTCAATGACCTCCAGATCCGCGAGATCCGGTACGCCAGCCTGCTCCACGACTTCGGGAAGGTGGGCGTCCGGGAGCAGGTGCTGGTGAAGGCCAAGAAGATCGAAGGGGAGCACCTGGAAGCCATCTTCCAGCGGCTCCACCAGCGCTCCCTGGAAGCCATGCGGGACCGCCTCCTCGAGGCCTGGAGCCGGGGCCTCACCTTTGACCCGGACGCCCTGGGGGGCCTCCTCCGGAAGCAGGAGGAGGAGACCCACCGCCTCATGGAGCTGGTGCGCCGGAGCAACGAGCCCACGGTGCTCCCCCAGGAGGTGGCCCTGGAGCTCAACCTGCTCCAGGACCTGACCTTTCAGCACTGGTCCGGGGCCCAGAAGACCCTCCTGGAGCGACAGGACCTGGACCTCCTGTTGATCTCCAAGGGCAGCCTCTCGGAAGATGAGCGCAACGAGATCCAGAACCACGTCACCTACACCTACCGCTTCCTCAGCCAGATCCCCTGGACCACGGAGCTGGCCAATGTGCCGGACATCGCCTGGGCCCACCATGAGCGGCTCAACGGGAAGGGCTATCCCCGTCAGCTCAAGGACGCCGATATCCCGGTGCAGAGCAAGCTCATGGCCGTGGCCGACGTCTACGATGCCCTCACCGCAGCTGACCGGCCCTACAAGGCGGCGGTGAGCGTGGAGCGCAGCCTGGAGATCCTCCACCAGGAGGCCAAGGTGAACCTCTTGGACCAGGAGGTGCTGCGGATCTTCATCGAGGCCCGGATCTACGAGCGCACCATCGCCTTGGCCCGGAAGGGACCGTGATCGGCCAGGTCCTCATCGTGGATGACAACGCCGCCATCCGTAGCGGGATCAAGGCGATCCTGATGAAGGACGGCACCTTCAGCCACTTCGCGGAAGCCGAGGACGGCCTCTCGGCCTTCAAGGCCATCCTGGACCAGCCCCCGGATCTGGTGATCTGCGATCTGGTGATGCCGGGCTTCGACGGCCTCCGGTTCCTGGGGCTCAAGGCCAGCCGCCGGGAGCTGGATCAGATCCCCGTCATCATCCTCACCGCCGAGGACGACCGGGAGCGCAAGGCTGAGCTGCTGGAGCGGGGGGCTTCGGACTACATCACCAAGCCCTTCCACGACAAGGAGCTCCTGGCCCGAGTGCGCATCCACACCAAGCTCAAGCGCCTCCAGGACGAGCTGCGGGAGAAGAACAGCCAGCTCCAGACCCTCTCCATCACGGACGCCCTCACGGGTTTGGCGAACCGCCGCTACCTCATGACCCGCCTACAGGAGGAGGTCCAGCGCTCAGAGCGCCATGGCACGCCACTGGCTGTGGTCATGGTGGACTTGGACCACTTCAAGCAGGTCAACGACACCCATGGCCACGCCGCCGGGGATCGGGTCCTGCAGAATCTTTCAGCCCTGCTCACAGAGTCCGTGCGGGCCACCGATCTGGCAGCGCGCTTCGGAGGCGAGGAGCTCACCCTGGTCCTGCCTCATACCGGGACCGCCGGTGCCCTGCAGGTGGCCGAGGTCCTGCTCCAGAAGATCGCTGAGCAGGTCCATGCGGTGGAAGGCGCAACCCTGAGGCAGACCGTCAGCATGGGCCTCGCCGCCTGGGAGGGCCTGGGGCCCGCCCCCAGTGCCGAGGGCCTACTCAAGCGGGCCGACGATGCCCTCTACCGGGCCAAGCAGGGTGGCCGCAACCGGGTGGAAGCAGCGCCTAGCGTGTAGCCTGCCGCAGGGCCTCGACCTTGTCCGTCCGCTCCCAGCTGAACTCGGGCCGACCGAAGTGCCCATAGGCAGCGGTAGCGCGGTAGATGGGCTTACGCAGGTCCAAGGCCTCGATCATCGCTTTGGGGGTGCAGCTGAACACGGCGCGAACGGCCTTGACGATGGCTTCGTCAGAGACCTGGCCGGTGCCGAAGGTGTCGACCGCAATGGAGACCGGCTCAGCAACGCCGATGGCGTAAGCGAGCTGGATCTCGCAGCGGCTGGCGAGGCCCGCAGCCACGATGTTCTTGGCGATGTAGCGGCCCATGTAGGCGGCGCTGCGGTCCACCTTGCTGGGGTCCTTGCCCGAGAAGGCACCTCCGCCGTGATGCCCGCTGCCACCGTAGGTATCCACGATGATCTTGCGGCCGGTGAGGCCAGTGTCACCCATGGGACCGCCCACCACGAAGCGCCCGGTGGGGTTCACGTGATAGACCGTTTCCGCATCCAGAAGGTCCGCAGGCAGTGAGGCCTTGATGACATCCTGCAGGATGCTGTCCCGGATGGCGTTCTGCAGGACATGCTCGTCGTGCTGGGTGGAGATGACCACCGTGTGGATGCGCAGAACACGATCGCCATCGAACTCGACGGTGACCTGGCTCTTGCCATCGGGGCGCAGCCAGGGCAGCTGGCCGCTCTTGCGGACTGCCGCCAGCTTGCGGGTGAGCAGGTGGCTGAAGTGGATGGGGGCCGGCATCAGCTCCGGAGTGTCGCTGCAGGCGTAGCCGAACATGAGGCCCTGGTCGCCGGCGCCGCCAGTATCCACACCCATGGCGATGTCGGGGCTCTGCTGGTCGATGGTCACCATGACCGCACAGGTGGCGTGGTCGAAGCCCTTGATGTGGTGGTCGTAGCCGATGTCCTTGACCACGTCCCGCACCAGGGTGGCGACCGGGATGTAGGTCTTGGTGGTGATCTCGCCGGCAACCAGCACCAGGCCCGTGGTGAGCAGGGTCTCGCAGGCCACGCGGCTGGTGGGGTCGTCCTTGAGGGCGGCGTCCAGCACCGCATCGGAGATCTGGTCCGCCATCTTGTCGGGGTGGCCTTCGGTGACGGATTCCGAAGTGAAGAGATGTCGTCCCTGAGTGGCCATGAGGTTCTCCCTGTCACCTGCCCTCAGCGGGCACGCAAAAGAGCGAGTATACCTTGCATCCAGACCCTACACCTTTCGGTTGAAGCGGCCCTTGGGGAAGTGTCGTAGCCTGTCTACAGGAAGGGAAGTCCCCCTTTCCCAGCAGGTCGCCCTGCAACCCTCCGGGAGGAGAACATGAACCCATTCCGCCGCATGGCCCTGGTGCTGGCCCTCCTGGCCGTGCCCAGCTTGGTCCTGACCCTCGCCTGCAAGCGCGAGGATCCCCAGATTCGCGAGCTGACCCAGAAGGCCAATGAGGCCGATCGGGCTGGCCAGCAGCTGGCCCAGGCCGGCAGTGAGCAGCAGAAGAAGCTGGCCCAGGCCGGCGTCAATGACGTCAAGCCCAACGCCGAGACGCTGCTGCTCACGGATGACCAGAAGAAGGCCCTCGAAGAGCGCATCCGGAACGAGAAGAACAGCTCCTACCAGGCTCTGCTCCAGGAGGTCCTGGACAAGGACAAAGAGATCAAGGACCTCAACGGCAAGCTTGCCAAGCTGAGGGCCGACCTGCCCAAGCCCGACCTGGCCAAGCCCAATGACAGCCACTACGGCATGGCCCTCCGCTTCCTCAAGAAGAAGGGCGTCTCCGATGACAACGCCAAGAAGTTGGTGAGTCGCGTGGCCATCCTGGAAAAGCTGGCCCCGGGCTTCGAGGTCTACCACTTCTACGCCAACGGCACCTACGGCACCTGGGTCGGCCAGGGCAAGGCCAAGATCAGCCCCAACGACCTCATGCGCCAGGAGCGGGAAAAGATCGAAGGCGAGCGGGACACCGCCGTGGCCCAGAGCGACAAGCTCCAAGTGGAAGTCCTGGACCTGGAAAGCCAGAAAAAGAAGATCGAGGAAGAGATCGCCGGGCTGCGCAGCGAGCGGACAAACCTCCTGGAAGAGCGCACCAAGCTCCAGGCGGATAACGCCGGCCAGCTCTCGAAGCTCAACTCCCTGCACTATGTGGTGGGCACTCGCGACGAGCTCAAGTCCTCTGGTGTCATTGAAATACCTGTTTTCGCAAAGGACCGCGCCGGGAAGAACTGGCGGGATGAGGTCTTTACCCAGAGCCTCGACCTCCGCTCCGGGAAGACCATCGTCATCAAGGCGGGAGAGCTGGGCCTGAAGCGCATCGGCAAGGTCAGCGTGGTGCCCGGTTCCTATCTGAAGGACGAGCACTATCGCCTGACCATCAGCGAGGACAAGCAGTCAGCCACAGTCGAACTAATCACCGTCTCCCGCTTTAGGAATGACAAGGTCGTCTTTGCCGTAACGGACTAAAGACCCGAGGGTGGGAAGAGGGGCTCCGAGCGGAGCCCCTCTTTTTTGTGGAATTTCCCTCCCAGTGGGCCTATCGTCTGGAAACCTTTCCGGATTTCCCTTAACCCCACCCATGAGGTGATGCGATGCATCTACGCTTATCCCAGGCCTTCCTTGGCACTTCGCTGCTAGCGCTCCTCGCGTGCGCCGGCGCCGGCGATTCCAAGGCCCCCACCATCGTGACCGGTGGCGGCACCATGCCCGGATCCAATGCAGTTGTGTTCGATCCCACCACCGGGAACGTGCCCCTGCCCAACATCCTGGTCACCGCCTCCATCACCGGAATCACCTACTCGGCGACCTCCACACCGGCGGCCGGGACGCTCAATATCAATCCAGGCTACCCCCTGACCCCGGACAAGGCCCTGGCCTTCGTCAATCTCAAGGAAATGGGCAACACGCACGCCGTGTCCGGCCTCAATGCCCCCATCTACATCTCCTTCCCTGCGGCCATCGACACCGCCACGGTGAACGGTTCCAATATCAAGGTCTTCCAGCTGACCCCTGACACCGCCGGCACCGAGAATGCGGCCCTGGGCTTCACGGACATCTCCAGCCTCTTCACCTACAGCACCATGAACCTGGTGCCCTCGGGCGTGGGCGTCTATGTCAGCCCCAAGCTGCCCCTGATTCCCGGCACCCGCTACCTCTACGTGGTCACCAACCGAGTGCTGGACGCCGCCGGCAAACCCGTTGTGGGCTCCCCCTACTTCGAAGCCCTCAAGGGCATCACCCCCCTCGCCGGCTCCTTTGCCGCGCTGGAACCTGTCCGGGCCAACGTCAGCGCAGGCTCCAACATCCTGCTCTCCGGCTACGCCAAGGTCATGGATGACCTGATCACCGCCAGCGCCACCACCACCGTCACCAAGCGGGCCGACATCGCCGTCATGGGCCGCTTCATCACCACCGGCGCCGGCTACACCCTGCCCGATCCCGTGGCTGCCCCAACGGTGCGGGCCCCTGTGGAAACGGCCCTCTGGGCCTGGGCGAACAACGCTGCCGTGCCACCCCTCTCCATGGACTTCAGCACCGCTGAAAGCCGCGCCTGGGACAACGGTGTTGCGAACTTCCAGCTCATGGGCACCTCGGCCATTCCCTCCGGTGCTGGGTCCCTTGCCGCCATCTTCGGAACCGTGCCCAGTGCTGCCGTAGGCTATGTGGGCGCAGGCACCTTCGAAAGCGCCGACCTGCAACTGGATCCCTACACCGTCAACGCGAACCTGGCCAATGCCACCGGCAAGCTCGATGCCGTCGCCAATGTCTACAACCCCGGCACCAGCACCGTACCCGGCACCGGCGTCACCCAGGCCTTCCGGAACGCCACGGGCGTCCTGCGCGGCTTCTACCACAAGACGCGCACCGTGCCGTTCATCGTCATCGCCCCGCTTGCTGCCGCCCCCACCGGTGGCTACAAGGTTGCCGTCTTCCTGCATGGCATCGGCGGCCAGAAGGAACAGGCCCTGGGCATCGCCAACACCCTCTGTTCCGCGGGCTACACCGTGGTCGCCATTGACCAGGCCGTCCACGGCCTTGGCTCTGGCGTTGCCGGCAGCCTGACCTCCCCGCTCTACACCGGCGTTGGCATGGGCAATGGCCGACCCGCCGCTGAGTGGGCCAGCAACTTCTTCATGCTGCCCTCCATCCTGACCGCCCGCACCAGTGTACAGACCAGCGCCTTCAACCTCTGGCGCCTGGAGCGCATCCTCAAGCAGCCCGCCGCCGTTCCCAACAGCCTTCAGGCTGCCATGGTCACCGCTGGCAAGACCATCAGTGCCGCCGGCGCCACCCAGTACGTGGGTCAGAGCCTGGGTAGCATCGTTGGTTCCTACTTCCTGGCCGGCAACAGCAACCAGACCGGTGGTAGCAACATGAAGGGCCTCCTGAGCGTGCCCGGCTCCCGCCTGGCCTTCATCCTCAAGGACAGCCCGGCCTTTTCGTCCACCGTCAACGCCGGCCTCTTGGCGGCAGGTGTCACCACCAACAGCACCGCCTTCTACCAGTTCTTCGCCTTGGCCCAGGCCGTGGCCGACCCCATCGACCCCGCCACCATGGGTACGCCCCTGCCTGGTGCATCCGCCTCCCGCCTGGCGGGCCGCCTCCTGGTCCAGGAAGCAGTGGGTGACACGGTCATTCCAAACGCCTGCGGCCAGTATTTTGTGAACGCCATCGCCGGCCGGGCACCCCAGTTCGGTGCCGATGTCAGCGGCGGCTTTACCCAGGTGCTGCGAGCTGGCCAGACTGCGGCCGCCGTCCCCTACGTCTACGGTGCCACCTTCGCAACCACCAAGGCTCCCGTTGCTGCCGCC
>CAITBU010000059.1 GCA_903890595.1 uncultured Holophagaceae bacterium
CAACAAGGTCTCTCTATTCCCGGCGTTTGGTACTACGGGGGACGGCGCCGTCTACTACGCCGGCCCGCTTACCTTCCTCGGCGCCAGCGGACCCTCTGCTCCGCCCCTGGAGGCCCCGGCGACGCCTACGGAACCCACCACTGCACCTACTGCGCCCACTGCCGTCGCAGCTGACGTGATTTCCATGCTCACCAAGAGCTACACCAACGTGAGCCTGGACACCTGGCGCACGGACTGGAGCAGCGGCACCCTCACCGAAGTCACCATCGCCGGGGATGCCATGAAGAAGTACACCGCTCTCGGCTTTGTCGGCATCAACTTCGAAGGCGCCAAGGCCATCGATGCCTCCGCCATGACCCACCTCCACATGGACGTCTGGACCCCCAACATCGATACCTTCCTGGTCAAGCTGGTGGACTTCGGAGCTGCCGGAGTCTACGGCGGCGGCGATGACACCGAGTTTGAGCTCACCTTGAACGCCGCCTCTACACCGGCCCTCACTGGCAAGTCCCAGTGGGTGTCCTTGGACATCCCTCTGAGTGCCTTCACGGGCATGAACCGGGCCCACCTGTCTCAGCTGATTCTCAGCACGCCAACAGCCACGGGCACTGTCTTTGTCGACAATGTCTACTTCCACAAGGGCAGTTCTGCCGCGGTGGACCCCACCACGGCGCCGACGGCCCCCTCCGTGGCTGCCGGGAATGTAATCTCTCTGCTATCAAAGAGCTACTCCAATGTGAATATCGACACCTGGCGCACCGACTGGAGCAGCGGCACCCTCACCGAAGTCACCATCGGTGGCGACCCCATGAAGAAATACTCGGCCCTCGGCTTTGTGGGGATCGAGTTCACCGGGGCGAACATGATCAACGCCGCCACCATGACCCACCTTCATCTGGATGTTTGGACCCCCGACATTGATACCTTCCGGGTGAAGCTGGTGGACTTCGGAGCCAATGCCGCATATGCCGGCGGGGACGATACAGAGTTCGAACTTTCCTTCACGGCCAGCTCGACTCCGGCTCTCACGGGCAAGTCCCAGTGGGTTTCTCTGGAAATTCCGCTGAGCTCCTTCACCGGGATGAATCGGGCCCACCTTGCCCAGATGATCTTCAGCATTCCGACCGGTACTGGCTCGATCTACGTCGATAACGTCTACTTCCACAAGTAGGACTTCGGGGCGGCTTGCCCTATCTACTGCGACTCGGGGCCGGCTTCTTCGGAAGCCGGCCCTTAGCTTTAGAAGCTGGAGCAATCGCCTGGTTATCTTCCCCTCAGCGGAGGGAGGCCAAGGGGATGCGCAGGGTCTGGAGGGCGTTGGCCGGGATGCTCAGGGGGGCCTGGTGGCGGCCCACCTGGATGCGGTAGGGGAGCTCGCGGGAGGTGCGGTTGAACGCGATCAGCACGAGATGCTGGCCATCCCGGCTGAGGGCAGCGGTGGCGTGGAAGTCATCCGCCCCCAGACCCGGGGTGACGGTGGTCACCTGGGTGATGCGGTCCCCGGGCTGGAGATAGCGGCTGAAGTGGGCCAGCACGTAGTAGAGGGGCGTGACGTGGACTTCCTCCGTGGCGGTGTCCACCATCAGGGGGGCGGCGCAGAAGTTGTTCACATGGTTGGGGCCGCCCTGGCGGTCCAGGACCAGGTTCCAGTCGATCCAGCCCACCAGCCAGTGGTTGAGGCCCTGGATGAGGTCCCGGGCGTAGCGGTGCACCGGGGCATAGCGGGGGTGGTCGGCTTTCTCCTCGGGTGGCGCCCAGTGGAAGCCCCAGTCCGTGGCCGACTCCGTCCACCACCAGGCATCGTTCTGCCAGCCGGCAAAGGCTCCGCCCGGCGCATTGTCGGCGGTGCCGATGCCGTCGATGCAGCCCTCGGTGTGGAGGAGGACCTTGGCCGGGAAGCGCCGGTGGAGCTCATCCAGGACCTCGGTGCGGGCGCTGACGGTGGAGCTGTACCAGTGGACCCCGGTGCCCCAGAGGTAGCGGGCCGTGGCGGGGTCGCCCAGCAGGGTGTTGGCGAAGCGGAGCGCCTGGTCGTCCCGGTTGTGGTCGAACTGGAGGATCTTCACCTGCCCGCGTCCCTGGCGGGCCAGCACTGGCCCCAGGTGGTCCCGGACGTAGGTGCGCAGGCCGGTGGCCGTGAACTCCATGCTCTCCCACTGCCCGCTGTTGCCCAGAGGCTCGTTGATGGGCGTAACGGCCCAGACAGGAACCCCCTCGGCTCGGTAGGCCTTGAGGTAGGCGGCCATGTAGCGGGCGAAGGTGTCCTGGTGCTGGGGCAGGAGGGTGCCGCCCACGCCCTTCCCGTACCAGGCCTGGTTGTCCTTCATCCAGGCCGGTGCGGTCCAGGGACTGGCCACCACCTTGAGGCGGGGCTCCCGGGCCAGGGCGTCCTTGATGAGGGGCAGCAGGGCATAGGTGGGATCCTTGGCGCCCGGGAAGCCACGTTGGTCCGGGGCGATGCTGAAGTGCCGCAGGGCCACGTCCCCCGGGACATCGTCGTAGGAGAACCTGCCCGTCACGCTGAAGTCGCAGGCCCCAATGGGGGTGCGGGTCAGGGTGAAGCGGGCGCCCTGGGGACCGAAGCAGCGCTCCAGGAGGGCCTCCCGCCGCGTCCTGCCCAAGTGGGCCAGCACATAGGCGGAGGACTCCGTCAGAGCCCCTCCAAGGCCCTCCAGGGTCTGGCGCGGGGCCTTCAGGTTCACCCTGACCAGGATCCCGTCCTGGGCGCTGCCCTTGACGAAGCGCACGGGGGGCAGGGGCCTGAAGCGGTCGCCAGCGGCGCTGGTCTGAACGCAGTCCGCCAGGGCCCTCCCGAAGAGGGGCGGGAGGTCGCTGGGCAGGGCGCCCCGGGCCGGAGTGGCCAGAGCGGCGAGCAGGATGGCGAGGGGGGTCAGGTTGCGGTGCAGCACTGTTCCTCCTCCCTGGTCAGGTCCCGTGCCTGGATGCATCACCCTGGAAAGCAAGAGGCCGCCGGATCCCGGCGGCCTCTTGGTGTGCGCACCGGGTTACTTGGCCCAGTAAATGTTGTCGATGAAGATCGGGGTCGTGATGTTGGCACTCGTGGCCTTCCCGGTGACCCCGTATCGGTCCGCAAGGACGAAGGGGTTGGTGACGATCTTCAGGTCAAGCTTGGCCTTGCTGGGGTCGGTCATGCCGAAGGCCATGGCACCGTGGGGGGTGATGGCGCTGATGGGGATGCTCACGGGATGCCAGGCGCCATCGTTGACATAGCCATACTCACCGGGGCCGATGGCGATGTAGACGTCGTAGAGGCTGGTGTTGGCGGCCGTGCCCGTGAGGAAGCCCACCTCGATCTTGCCGCTGTAGGTGGTCTTGACGCTGAAGTTCAAGCTGCCTGTGGCCTGGAAGTTGGACAGGTCCTCCGAGGCCAGCTGGAAGGAGCGGGTCATGCCCCAGCCCCACGAGAGGGGAATGGGCGTGATCTGGGTGCTCTTGGTCCCTTCGGCAGCGGAAGCGCTGCTTTCCACAGCACCGGCCGTGGTGCCGTTCTGCCAGGCATTCCAGATGAGCGTCTCGCTGGGATGGGCTTCACCGGTCGTGGTGAGCTCAGCATAGATTGTGTAGCGGTTGGCTGTGACGGCGGCGTTCACACCTGTGGGGATGTAGTAGAGGGCGTTGGCAGCGGTGTACGTTCCAGGCTCCCAGAAGGTGCTGGGGTAGAGGCTCTGGACCACATAGCGGGCCTTGCGGGAGACATTAAAGAGCCCCCAGCCATCGTCGCCGCCCTTCCAGGGCTCGTCGAAGGCCTCGAAGTAGAAGATGTTCTTGGGAGCCCCGGCACTGGCCTTCCAGGTCGCCAGACGGTCGAAGTACATCTTCTGGTTCACGGGGTGGGCGCGGTAGATCTCGCCGCCGGTGACAACGGCCTTCCAGCCGGTCTCGCCGATGACGATGGGCAGGAAGGTGTAGCCAATGCGATCGAGGTAGGTGCGGGCGGCGTCGTGGTCCTTGATGGCCTTGGCAATGGAGGCATCCATCATGGCTGCGGCCCTGGCGCTGGCGGCCACGGTGGCCTGCTGCCAATCCCAGGAACCGGGGTCGTGGACGGTGTCCAGGATGGAGTAGGTGTGCAGGGCCACGAAGTCGATGGCTTTCAGGATCTCGGTGGGGGCCGAGGCGAAGAAGGCGTAGTTGTCATCGGTGGTCACGGGCTGGGTGATCGCGCTGCGGACCTGCCCGAGGTAGCCGGCCATCTTGGTGGTGGTGACGGGGTTGAAGGACCAGTTCACCATGCACTCGTTGCCGACGCTCACGGCCAGGACGATGTCGCGGTAGGTGTTGGCGAGCACCACGCCTCGGGCGATATCAGCCTGGGTCGCGGTCTCGTTGCCGCTCGCCACCCAGATGCCCAGCTGGACCTTGATGTCCATGCTGTTGTCCTTGATGACCTGCAGGGTCTGCTTGGCAGCGGCGTCGCTGCTGTCGAAGAGGCGGAGCAGCTTGAAGTTGCCCGCCACCAGCAGGTCCAGGTCCTGCTTGATCATCGCTGTTGTGATGGTCTCAGTGTCCCGGTTGGCGGACCGGTAGGGCGAATAGGCCACCGCGTTGCGGGTGGTGAACTCCGTCGGCAGGGCGCGCAAGGTGACGCCGCCAGAGGTGACAACACCGCCGCCGCCACAGGCCTCGAGGAGACCGGCGAGCAGGAGGGCCAGGGTGGAACGGACCAGTGTGGAAGGTGAAATCGTCATGGCCGGGTTTCCTTATGGATCAAAGAACGTAGACAGCGCCGATGAGGAACCAGTTGCCGGTCTTGGTGATGCGGGAGTCGACACCGGTGAAGGCGGAGTTGCCGGGCATGGACATGGGGGAGAGGCCGAGGCGGCCGTAGGCGACCATGCCCAGGGAGGCGTAGACCGCCAAGCCCCGTCCCACTTCGTACTGCAGGCCTGCGGTGTTGAAGATGGCGTAGTTGCTCTGCCCGCGTTCACTGGGGTTGGCGGTGGACGCCTTGCCCAGGCGCTCGATGGCGATCCAGGCGGAGAGCTTGGTCCACTTGTAGCGGAGGCCGGCGAAGCCGTCCACGGAGGTGGCGGCATAGCCCGGGTTGGCCACGCCGTTGAGCGTGCCGTCCCAGTTCACATTAAACATGTCGTTCCACTGGGCCGGGGCGTTGGGATCCGTGATGACGGCGTAGGCGCCGCTCCAGTGGTTCCGGCGCAGGCCACCGGACAGCTGCCAGCGGCTGTTGAGCTCGTAGCGGGCCATCACCATGGCGATGCCCTGGCCTGAACCACCCAGCTTGGCGTCGTCCTTGGGGAAGGGGGTGAGGCCCGTGAAGGGCCCGTGGCCCCAGGCCATGGGGGTGCCGTTGCGGGTGTCCTGGATCATGGCGTCCACCACCAGGTCGCCCTTGTGGTACTGGCCGTAGAGCTCGATGAAGCGGGGCTTGTGAATCTTGAAGGCGGTGGTGCCGCGGTCGTAGGTCCCTTCCAGGACCAGGTCCCCCTCGTTGAAGTCCAGGGTGGGGGCGGTGTACCGGATGGCCCGGGTGTTGAGCCCGTAGCCGGCCCCGCTGGCGCCCCACTGGTCGGCCAGGCCGACATTGGTGCCATAGGGGTAGTCGGCGATGCTCCAGGCCCGGGTGGTCATCTTCCCGATGCGCAGGCTCCCGTAGTTCTCGTGGCTGATGGCCACGTTCTCTTCGTACATGAAGCCCGGGATGTCGTTGTTGCCGTCGCGCCAGCGCTGGCTCACCAGGGCCGAGAGCTTGAAGCCGCCGCCGATGTCGAACTTCACGCCCAGCCAGGGCTGGAAGAGGGTGACATGGCGGGTCTCGGTGCCGTAGGGATGCCCCACCACCAGCTGATCCGCCCAGACGCGCTGCTTGTTCTCCAGGGGGTAGAGCTGGGCGTCGGCGCCCTGGTTGCTGTTGCGCCCCCACTCACCCTTGGCGAAGGCATTGAGGGTGAAGGGCCCGTAGCTGAGGCCCTGGGCACCGAGGAGCGACCCGCAGCCCACGAGCAGCAGGGGCAGAGCCAGCCGGAGGGTCCGCCGCAGGAGGCTGGAAGGGCCTTCTGCTGGTCCGGTGTCCGGGGTGGTAGCGGAGATTCTGGTTCGCATGGTGCACCTTGTTCAATCGGGGTGGAGGGAACGAACAGGGGTGATGCCCTCCGGGGCCACCCACCTGTGTGGTGGGTTCCCAGAGGACCAGCACCAAAGTGGATCCAAAAAAACGGGATGTAAATGGTCTTTATTGGTAATTGAATGTGATTTTTGATTTGCTGAAAATAGAGGCTTTTTTCAAGTATTTGCTTCCATAGAATGCAGAACCGAAGGTGGCCATGACCCCAACAACCGTTGTCAAAAAACTCCGAACGATGTCCCTCTTGCTACTCGTCGCCTGGACGGGGCAGGCGCAGACCGTCAAAGCGGGGGCCGGGGCCTACCGGCTCGACACTCAGGGTACTGACAACGAGGTCCCTCCGGCACCCATGCGCACGGAGGCCCTGCTCAAGAGCGCAGCCCAGACCAACCAGTGGTACTCGGCCCTGATCTTCAGTGCCCAGCCCGAGGTGCTCTACGCCCAGCCCCTCACGGTCCGAGCCGCTGCGGGTGGCCTGGAGCTGGCCCTGCCGCGCAAGGAGGTCGTGCCCACGGTCCGCAAGGACACGGAGATCCACTACCCCCATCGGGATCCCATCCTCATTGCCCCCGAAGCCTTCGTGCCGGGCCCGGCGAAGCTGGCCAAGGCCTCGGACTGGGCCATTGACATCGCCTTCGCCAAGGACGCGGACCGCATGACTGCCACCGTGGCCCACGGCAGTCCCTTCGCGACGTTCCGGGTCTCCCGGGGCGGCTACCGCATCACCCTGCCGGACGCCGGGGTGCGGGTGCACGTCACTGAAGATCCCCGGGTGCTGGCCCTCAAGGTGAAGGGTCGGGTCTATGCGCTGTTTGGTCCCGCGGGCGTGGTGTGGGAGCAGTCGGCAGAGCGCCAGTGGCTGGCCCGCCTGCCCGCAGGCCGGGACTACCTCTCGGCGGCGGCGCTGCCGGATGAGCAGCCGGCGACCCTGCGCCTCTTCCTCCGGCATGCCTACGCCTTCCTCCAGGACACCCGCGTGACCTGGCGCTACGACGCCGCCGCCAGCTCGGTGGAGACCACCTTCCAGGCCACGACCCAGGTGATGGAGGGCACGGAGGGTACCCCGCTGCTGGGCCTCTACCCGCACCAGTGGTATGGCAACGCCTCGCTCGAGGGCCGCACCCTGCCTGGGTTTGAGAGCCTGCGCGGCGCCATCCGGCTGCTGCCGGCAGCCACCTTCAAGACCACGGCCACCTATGCGGGCTTCGTACCCTGGTGGCCCGCCGTGCATGATCCCACTCGCCTCGCCGAGCTACGCGAGCTGCTGGACAGCGACCGGCGCAACGCCCGGCGCATGATGCTGGAGAACGGCACCGGGCCCTACTGGCAGGGCAAGGGCCTCCAGCGCATCGCTCAGGTGATGAGCGTGGCGGAGCAGCAGGGGGACCTGGAGACCCGGGATCAGCTGCTGAAGCTGCTCAAGGGCCGCATCGAGTCATGGTTCTCCGGGGAGAGCCGCAAGACCTACTTCCGCTATGCCCAGAAGCTGGGGACGGTGGTGTCCTATCCGGAAGAGTACTTCAGCGTGGAGCAGGTCAACGACCACCACTTCCACTACGGCTACTGGATCCGCACCATGGCGGAGATTGCCCTGCGAGACCCTGCGTGGGCGGCGAAGGAGCGTTGGGGCGCCATGACGGACCTGCTGGTGGCCGACATCGCCACCACCCGCCGGGGTGGCAGTGACTACCCCTTCCTCCGTGCCTTCGATCCCTACGAGGGCCACTCCTGGGCCTCCGGTATCGGCCTGGGCCCCTTTGGCAACAACCAGGAGTCCTCCTCCGAGGCCGTCAACGCCTGGGCCGGCCTGATCCTCTGGGGCGAGGCCACCGGCGACAAGGCCCTGCGGGACCTGGGCGTGTGGCTCTACACCACGGAGATCCAGAGCATCCAGCACTACTACTTCGACCTGGCGCACCAGGTGCTGCCGCCGGAGTACCTCAACACCGAGGTCTCCATGCTGTTCGGGGGCAAATACGCCCACAACACCTGGTGGACAGATGAGCCCCGCCAGATCAAGGGCATCAACCTGCTGCCGCTCACCACAGCCTCTCTTTACCTGGGCAAGGATCCCGCCTTCGTGAAGAAGAGCCTGGCGGAGCTGCCGGCTCAGACTGCCACCCACGCGACAACGGGGCGCCGGGCTGATCCGCCTGATCTCTGGCAGGACATCTTCGCCAAGTACCTGGCTCTGGCCGATCCCGCTGCGGCCCTGGCCCAGTGGAAGCGCTGGGGAGCCGTGGAGCTGGGGGACACCCGGACCCACGCCCTGCACTGGCTGCTGAGCCTCCAGCGCATGGGGCCGCCGGACTTCAGCGTCACCGCTGATACCACCCTCTACAGCGTGTTCCGCCGGGCCGATGGCGCCCGCACCTACCTGGCCTACAACGCAGGGACGACGCCCATCACCGTCACCTTCAGCGATGGCGTCCGCCTGACCGTTCCCAGCCGGGCCCTGGCCCAGAAGGCACCCTGAATGCCGCCTGTCTTGCCCCTGCCCGTGGTCACGACCTTCGCCGAGGTCGAGCAGGGCCATGCCGTCCAGGGCCTCCGCAGTGGGCGGGTGGAGCTGAGGATGGTGCCGGCCCTGGGGGGTCGGATCATCGGCCTGCGCAGCCTGGACTCAGAGCGGGAGTGGTGCTGGCACCGCCCCGATGAGAAGTGGCTCTGGCCCAGCCAGCCAGGCGACGGGTTTGGCGACAGCTGTCAGGCCGGCCTCGATGAGTGCGTGCCTACGGTGGCGGCCTGCGAGGTGAAGGGGCGCGCCCTGCCGGACCACGGCGAGGTCTGGTTCCAGGCCTGGGACCTGGATCCCGAGGCCCTGACGGCCAACATCCTGCAGGCCACGGTGGACCTCCCTGTGAGCCCCCTGCGCTTCACCCGCACCATCCGGGCGGACGGCTTCGGGGCTTTCCGCTTCGACTACGCCCTGGAGAACCTCGGCACCGAGTCCGAGCCCTTTCTGTGGAGCCTGCACCCACTCACCACGCTGGAGCCCGGCGACCGCCTCGAGCTGCCCGCTGAGGTGCAGAGCCTCCGCCTGGATGGGGGCATCGGGGCGTTCATCCGGCGCGGGGACATCTGGGCCTACCCGGAGCCCTTTCCGGGCATCCGCCTCGATGAATGCGTGGTGCCGGGCATGCCCGCCGGCTGCGTGAAGGGCTTCGCCGGTCCCCTGCGCACGGGCCAGGCCGCCCTGCTCAACGACCGCACCGGGGATCGCCTCAGCCTGCGCTGGGACGCGGTGGAAGTCCCCTACCTGGGCATCTGGATCAACCGGGGCCACTGTGGCTTCCACCATGTTGCCCTGGAGCCCACCACCGGCGCTCCGGACTCTCTGGCGGAAGTCCGGGGGGACTGGTGGGGCCAGCCCCGGCTGCTGGCACCTCGAGGAACGGCCCGCTGGTCTATCACCGTGGAGGTTTCATGAGCGAAGCAGGGAAGGGGAATGCCATGGTGCAGGCACCTGAAGACGGCCTCCTGTCCTTCCGGGAGAAGACGGGCTATGCCCTTGGCGATGCCGCCTCCAACTTCTATTGGAAGACCTTTGAGTTCTTCATCATCTTCTTCTACACGGATGTCTTCGGGATCTCTGCCGGGGCCGTGGGCACGATGATGCTGCTGACGCGGGTTCTCGATGCCGTGGCGGATCCCCTGATGGGGGCCATCGCCGACCGCACCCGCACCCGGTGGGGAC
Source organism: uncultured Holophagaceae bacterium (assembly GCA_903890595.1). Classification (GTDB taxonomy): domain Bacteria; phylum Acidobacteriota; class Holophagae; order Holophagales; family Holophagaceae; genus Geothrix. Next base: position 9,801 of record CAITBU010000059.1, read on the forward strand.
ACTTCCGCCCCTACCTCATCTGGTTCGCCGTGCCCCTGGCGCTGGCGGGGGTGCTGACCTTCACCACGCCGAACCTGGGCGCCTCCGGCAAGCTCGTCTACGCCTACATCACCTACTGCCTCCTGATGCTGCTCTACACCGCCGTGAACATCCCCTACAGCGCCCTGATGGGGGTCATGACGCCCAACTCAAAGGAGCGGACCTCTCTGGCCTCCTTTCGCTTTGTAGGGGCCTTCTCCGTGGCGGTGGTGGTCCAGTACTGCACCCCCAGCCTGGCGCAGTGGTTTGGGATGAGCGCCGCCCTGCGGGCCCAGCACCCCTTTCTGCAGGCCCCCCTGGCCTGGGTGCGCTGGTTCCTCTCCCGGGATTTCCTGGCGCTGCCCTCGGACCTGACCCGGGGCTGGCAGCTGACCATGGTGCTCTACGGCATCGTGGCCGTAGCGCTCTTCGTCCTCTGCTTCCTCTCCACCCGGGAGCGAGTGGCTCCGCCCAAGGATCAGGCGGCGGACCTGGGCCGCGACCTCCGAGACATGGCGGGCAGCCGCTCCTTCGTGGTGATCCTGGGCGTCATGGTCCTCATGATCACCTCCTTCGTCCTGCGGGGCTCGGTATCGGCCTACTACTTCAAATACTTCCTGCACCGCAACGACCTGCTTGGCCCCTTCCTGGTGTCCAACGCCCTGGCCTTCCTGGCGGCGGTGGTCATCACCCCGGCCATCGCCAAGCGCTTCGACAAGAAGGCGATCTTCATGGGTGCCATCGGCGTGGGGGGCGCGATCATCTGCGGCTTCTGGGTTGCTGGGCCCACGGACATCGGGCTGCTGTTCGCCCTCCAGATCCTGGCCAGCTTCATCATCGGCTTCAACTCGCCCATCCTGTGGGCCATGTTCGCCGACACGGCTGACGACGCCGAGTGGCGCCTGGGCCGTCGGAACACGGGCCTGGTCTTCGCCTCGGCCATCTTCGGCACCAAGATTGGCCTGGCCTTCGGGGCCTGGGTCACGGGGCTGCTGCTGACCTTCTTCGGGTACGTGGCCAACGCCGACCAGACCGCCAGTTCCCTCCTCGGCATCCGCCTGTCCATGAGCCTCATCCCTGGGGTCATGCTGCTGGTGGCTGCTGCGCTGATGCAGGCCTATCCCCTCAACGACCGGCAGATGATCCGGATCGAGCAGGACCTCAAGGACCGGAAGCGCGCCCAGGAAGGTGAAGCCTAGCCCCCGGGGCCAGGCTCGCTGAGGGCAGGAGCACACATGGAACGCACCTTCGTATCGGACACCCCCCTCAACCCGCCGGCCCCGGCGGCTGGGGGTTCCTTCGAAGACATCGACGGGGAGCGCTTCTACCGCATCACCAACCTGGAGGCCATGGCGCCCTTCTTCATGAGCCTGGTGAGCGATTCGGACCACTGGCTGTTCATTTCCAGCAATGGGGCCCTCACCGCCGGCCGAAAGGACCCGGACCACGCCCTCTTCCCCTACTACTCCGATGACCGCATCCACGACAGCCTCGACCAGACCGGCAGCAAGACCCTGCTGCGGGTCCTGCAGGGCGGCCGAGCCTCGCTGTGGGAGCCTTTTTCCTGCCGCTTCGAGGGCCTCTACCGGATCACGCGGAACCTCTACAAGAGCGTCTACGGGAACCGCATCCTCTTCGAGGAGGTGAACCACGACCTGGGTCTCTCCTTCCGCTACGAGTGGATGACCAGCGAGCGCTTCGGCTTTGTCCGCCGCTCGACCCTGCATAACCTGGGGACCGGCACGCTGTCCGTGGCCCTGGTGGATGGCATCCAGAACGTGCTGCCCTACGGTCTGGGGCGCCGGTTCCAGCTGGAGCTGAGCACCCTGGGGGACGGCTACAAGCGCACGGAGCTGCTCACCCCCTCGGGCCTGGCCCTCTTCCGCCTCAGCTCCATTCCCGTGGACAAGGCGGAGCCCAGCGAGGCCCTGCGGGTGAACACCGCCTGGTCCGTTGGCCTGGAGGCGCCGGTGCGGCTGCTGTCCACGGAGCAGCTCGGCGCCTTCCGGCGGGGCGAGCCTCTGCAGGAAGAGACCGATGTGCGGGGCCGCCGGGGCGCCTACCTGCTCAACACCACCCTGGCCCTGGAGTCTGGCGCGCGGAAGGACTGGCTCATCGTGGCCGAGCTGAGCCTCGACGCTGTGGGCGTCCAGGCCTTGCGGAAGCGCCTGGAGACGGACCCGGACCTCCGTCCTGAGGTGCTGGAGGATGTGGAGCGCGGCACTCGGAACCTGGTCCGCATCGTCGCCGGGGCGGATGGCCTGCAGGCCAGCGAGGATGAGCTGAGCGTCTGGCGGCACTTCTCCAACACGCTCTTCAACGCCATGCGCGGGGGTGTCCCGGTGGAGGGCTACCAGGTCTCCCGGGAGGACCTTCGCCGCTTCCTGGGCTGCTTCAACACGGGGGTAGCGGCGCGCCACGAGGGCTTCGTGGCGGCGCTGCCTGAGACCTTGCCGCACGGGGAGCTGCTGGAGCGGGCCGGGGCCCTCGGGGACCCCGACCTGGAGCGCCTCGTCCGCGAGTACCTGCCCCTCACCTTCAGCCGCCGCCACGGGGACCCCAGCCGTCCCTGGAACATCTTCTCCATCCGGGTCCGGGACTCCCGCGGCCAGCGGATCCTCGACTACCAGGGCAACTGGCGGGACATCTTCCAGAACTGGGAGGCCCTGGGCCACGCCTATCCCGGCTTCCTGGAGAGCATGATCTTCAAGTTCGCCAACGCCTCCACGGCCGATGGCCACAACCCCTACCGGGTGATGCGGGAAGGCTTCGACTGGGAGGTGATCGACCACCGCGACCCCTGGTCCTTCATCGGCTACTGGGGGGATCACCAGGTGATCTACCTGCTGAAGCTCCTGGAGGCCTCGGAGCGCTTCCACCCGGGCCGCCTCCAGGGGTTCCTGGACCGCCGCCTCTTCACCTACGCCAATGTTCCCTACCGCATCAAGCCCTACGAGGACCTGCTGACGGACCCCCGCCACACCATCACCTTCGACCAGGAGGGCCACAACCAGGCCATGGCCTTGGCCCAGGAGCTGGGGGCGGATGGCAAGCTGCTCATGGGCAAGGACGGCCCCACCCGGGCCACCCTCACCGAGAAGCTGCTGCTGGTGGCGCTGGCCAAGCTGGCCAACTTCATCCCCGAAGCGGGCATCTGGATGAACACCCAGCGGCCCGAGTGGAATGACGCCAACAACGCCCTCGTGGGCCCCGGCGTGTCCATGGTGACGCTCTACTACCTCCGTCGTTACCTCGCCTTCCTGGCCCGCCTCTTCGAGGCCCAGGGCAGCCGTGAGGTGCAGGTCTCGCAGGAGGTCGCGACGCTGCTGGAAGCCATCGCCACAGCCCTGGAAGCTGG
>CAITBU010000060.1 GCA_903890595.1 uncultured Holophagaceae bacterium
GTCCGGGGGCGAGTGGATCAGCTCCATCGCCCTGGAGAACCTCGCGGTGGCCCACCCGGCGGTGTACCAGTCCGCAGTGATCTCCGTGGCCCATCCCCAGTGGGGCGAGCGGCCTCTGCTCATCGTGGTGCTGAAGCCCGGGGCCACCGCCACCCGGGAGGAGCTGCTGGCCTTCTACGAGGGCAAGATCCCCCGCTGGCAGATCCCCAACGACGTGGCCTTCCTGCCCGAGCTCCCCCACACCGCCACCGGGAAGATCCAGAAGCTCAAGCTGCGCGCCGCCTTCAAGGACCACACCTGGCCCCAGGGCTAGCGGGTTGCCCACCCTCCCGAAGAAGCCCATGCTGTAGTTGGGCACGATTGCCCTTCCTTTTTGCCAAGACCATGCGCCATCGACACCTGAACCACCAGACCTTCACCCTCGCTGCCATCGATGATGTGATCGATCGCGGGCAGAAGCAGGACTGGCTTGAGTTGCGCCGTGCGGTGCTAGCAGATCCTTCCCTTCTGGAGCGGATCCGCATGGTCTGTGCTGCCCACCTCGAGGATCCCTACGCCCAGCGCTATCACTTCTGGTTCCACTATGTCGAACAAAGCGTTGCCTGACTGGGACGCCGTCCTTTCAGCGGCAGCTCGCCTTCAGTCCATCCTCCCGGATGCTGTTCTCGTTGGGGGGACGGCGGCGGCCTTGCATGTGGGTCACCGAATTTCCACGGATGCTGACCACACCCTGGACGACCTGCAAGGTCGCTTTGATGAGGTCTTGGCGGCACTGGAATCCGTGGCGGGATGGGAAACAGCCCGGATCAAGCGACCCGTCATGATCCTCGGCAGCCTGGATGGAATCGAAACGGGTATTCGGCAACTCATCCGCAAAGAGCCCCTGGAGAAGGCCTGCTTCCAATTTCACGGGGGAAGCATCACCTTCCCAACCCAGGCCGAGATCCTCCGCATCAAGGCCGTTCTGATCCTGCTTCGAAATGCCACCCGAGACTACCTGGACTTCGTTGCCTTGGCAGATGCCATGGGCCCGGCGGAGGCCTGGAAATCCCTGCAGCGGTTTGATGTCCTCTACCCCCAGAGGGGCGGTGAGTCCGCTCTGCTCCAGCTGCAGGTCCAACTCAGCAAGCCCATGCCCTTTGATCGGGAAGGAATGAGCTTGCTGGAGTACAAAAACCTAGCCCCCAAGTGGCACGACTGGTTGCAAGTAGAGTCCGCCTGCATGGGGCTCTCGGCCTACTTCTTTGACGCCTTCGCACGTGACAGCGACGGTGCCGTCGGCGGGTAGGGGCCCCCGAGGCCTCGGGGCCCCCTACTTCTCCGGGATGAGCTTCTTGAGGGCGCCCACCAGGGCGTTGGGCTCGTAGCCCAGCTTCTGGTAGGCCACCTTGCCTTCGCGGTCGAGGATGAAGAGGGCGGGCAGCACGGGCAGGACCTTCATGAGCGAGGCGGGGCCCTGCTCGCCGAGGCCCGGCATGTAGAGGCGGGTCTTACCCACGAAGGCCCGGTTCTTGGCCAGGAAGGGCCCGAGGGCGGCCCACTTGCCTTCGTCCAGGCAGACGGGCCAGACCTCGAAGCCGAACTTCTCGCCCTTGGCCTGGAAGTCCACCAGCTCATTGAGGAGGTTCAGGGACGGTCCGCAGGTGGTCTGCCAGAAGCCGATGACCACCAGCTTGCCCTTCATGTCCGACACCGGCAGCGCCTTGTTGGCGGCATCGTACACCGCGAAGGCTGTGCCGGGCTGACGCTCGGCCTTGGGGAACAGCACCCCGCCGGTGGCTTCGCCCATCACCTGGTCGCCCACGGCGCCTGCGATGCCCCCAGTGGTGTTGCGCTGCCCCCCCTTGCGGAACATGGCATCTTCGTGGCCCTCGATGCGGGGGCAGGCAGCGTCCGAGGTGGGGCGGGACTGGTAGAGGGCCTGGGCCTGCAGGCTGAGGCCAGAGACCAGGAGAAGGATGGCGGGAATCCGCACGGGGCCTCCGGGTTAAGAGCAAGCAATAACAGCATCCGAGAAAAGGGGCCCCTTGCGGAGCCCCTTTTCATGACAGCGCTGACGATCTAGAAGGTCAGCTTGACGCCCCAGCGGTAGGCGCGGCCCGTGAGCCAGGCGTTTGCATAACCGAAGGCGGGATTCAGGACGGCAGAGGAGGTCGTGTTGTACTGGTCCCAGGCGGTCTGGGTGCGCTTGTTGAACACGTTGAAGATGTCGATGGTAGGAACCAGCTTCATCTTGGCGCTCAGCTTGTACTGGTACTCGAGGTGCGCGTCCACCACGGACTGGGCGGGCAGAGTGCCGCGGGTCCCGTACTGGTGATTTTCGGGAATCGCATTGCCGTAGCCACCCCAGTCCATGCCGCCGCTGGGGTCACCGCTGAGGGTACCGTTGTCAAAGGCGCTCTTGGGTGTGCCGCTCTGGTAGTTCAAGCGGCCGCCGGCGGAGAAGGCGCCGCCGAAGAGGTCCCAGGTGTAGGAGCCGAAGAGCTTGACGATGTGGCGACGGTCGAGGGGCAGGTAGCCGTTGCCCACATAGGGCGCGTAGTCCCAGGTGGAGGTGATGTTCGCATCCGCCTGGCCGTTGCTGGTCTGGCCGATGCCCTCGTAGTTGCCGTGGAGGTGGCTGAGGGTGTAGCTGAAGCTGACGATGTAGCGGTCCGTCTTCCGGTCCAGGGTCACATCCAGGGAGTTGTAGTTATTCTTGGGGTCCGGGAATACGGTGTTGGTCCAGGTGTTCAGGCCGCCCGGGGTGCTGTGGTACTTGTTGTTCAACCACTGGTAGGTCTTGCCGGCCTTGGGGTTCCAGAGGATGGCGAAGCCCTCGCCGTCGATGGGCATGCCGGTGGCATCGGTGGGGACGGTGTCCTCGATGATGCGCTCAAGCTTGCGGTACTTGGCGTGGGCACCCACGGTCCAGCCGTTGGCCAGGGTGTGGTCAACGCCGAGGATGTACTCCGTGCGCTTGGGGACCTTCAGGCCATCCAGCGGGTGCTGGTAGTCGCGGTAATAGCCCGAGTAGTCGTAAACGGCATAGGGTGCACCGGAGACAGTGTAGGCGGCGGTGTTGACATCATAGGTGGCGTTGCCCGTGGAAGCCCGGTAGCGCTTCTGGACATAGGTCTCGTTGCCCGCAGTGCGGAGCGAGGCCTGCATGGGGAACCGCTCCTGGTAGGCGGCATAGTTCGCCGAAAGCTTGGTCTTGCCATCGTTGTTCACATCCCAAGTCAGGCCCAGGCGGGGCTGGAGCTGATCCTTAACGTCCGTGAACTCCACGAAGGTCTTGCCGTCGTTGCCCGTGACCTTCTGGGTCTCAAGGCGAACGCCGTAGGAGAGGCGCAGGCCGGGCTTCACTTCCCACTGGTCCTGAGCGTAGTAGCCATTGAAGGCGATCTTGGCGTTGGACCCCAGGTTGGCGTAGGTGGTGGTGTAGATGGACGAGAGGACAGTGCCAGAGCGGTTGATGGTGACCCGGTCATCCCCGGCCAGCAGGTCGTTCACAAAGGAGCTGGCGCTGGCGCTGCTGAACCCGGCCTTGATGGAGTGGTCCCCAAGGAACCAGGAGAGGTCCACGCGGAACTGCTTGTTGTCGCCCTTGTCGGTCTCGGCGTAGTCACCGATGCCACCGCGTACATAGGCGGTACCCGCTGCCACGCCATCAAGCCTTCCGGGCCCAGCGACATACCACATGTAGTCCGTGATGGAAGCCTGGAGCACCGTGGGCTTGACGTGAGACTCGACCGAAGTGCTACCCGCTTTTGCGGTCAGCAGCAGGGTGGGGCTGATGTTCCAGTCGTAGGTCAGGGACCAGCTCTGGGTCTTGTTGGACTGGGCGTAGCCGGCGTTGCGGTTGCCCCGGGTGGGGTAGGCATTGATCTGGTCGATGGGCTCATTGACGGAGTTGATGGTGGCCGTCAGCTGCTGGGACTGGGTCAGGAAGTAGTTCAGCTTGGCATAGACGTTGGTCGTCTTGTCCTGAAGGGGGGTGTTCCTGAGGCCAATGTTGTTGATGAGAGGGATGCTCTCGATGTTGATCTGGTTGACGCCCACGAAGTAGAAGAGCTTGTCCGTGACCAGGGCACCGCCGGCGGTGAAGCCGAAGTCGTAGCGATAGTTGGGGGTGGACTGATTGTAGAAGTTGGTGCGGATTGCGGCCCCCTGGAGCTGAGCGGCATCGCTGGTGATCCAGGCGCTGCCCACGAACTGGTTGGTACCGGACTTGGTGATGGCATTAACCACGCCACCAAGGGCACTGTACTCCGCACGGAAGCCGCCGGTCTGGACTTCGACCTGGTCGAAGAAGTCGGTGGGCATGGAAGCGCCCTGGAAGCCCTTGCGGTAGTCGGTGGTGTCGAGACCGTCCACCACGAAGCTGTTCTCCAGACCGGAGGCGCCGCTGATGGAGAGGCCCAGGCTGCTGTTCTGGGTGCCGGGGGCCAGGAACGCGAGGCTGTTGAAGTCGCGGCCCATGGGGATGGAGCTCAGCTGATCCACCTGGAGGGTGGAGCCCGTCTGAGTGGTGGAGAGATCAAGCACGGCGGCGTTGGCGACGACGGAGACGACGGCGCTGGCTTCGGCGGCGACCTTGAAGTTGGCGCTGGAGGTGTTGTTCAGAAGGACGTTGACCTTCTGGGCGGGGGCGCTCTGGCCGCCCTTGTTGGCCTTGATGTTCCAGTCACCGGGGTTCAGCATGGCCAAGCGGAAGCTACCATCCGCAGCGGTCGTGGTGGTGCGGGCGATCTGGGTGGAAGTGGCCGTGACCGTGGCACCTGCCAGGGGCTTGCCGGCGGCATCCCGCACGACACCCTGGATGGCACCCGTGGTGGAGGTCTGCGCCTGGGCGACAAACCCACTGCCAGCGATGAGGGCCAGGGCGGTGAACCCAAGGCGGTTGATGGAACGATTCATAGCAACTCCTTGAAGAGCGGCTGTAGCCGCTGAGGGAATAGGGGCTCCCATGGCTCGGTGAGGGCCATCGGGGCATGTTACGCAAATGTTTCAAGCCGCTGGGCGGGAGGTCTAGTGTGGGTAGGATAGTCTAAGTTCCCCAGCGAGTTGTAAATTTTTCTAGACGCCGGGACCGAGCCCATGAAGGGTCCATTCACGACATCCGAATCCTCAAAGACCGCGCATTCTCTCCAAACAAAAGAACGAGGCCCCGGAGGGCCTCGTTCTTTTGTTGCTGGTGGGTTCTAGAAGCGGAACCCAGCGGAAATACCCATCGAACGGGCAGCGCCGAAGTTGGCGGAGCTGGCGGGGTTGCCCCAGCCGGTGTAGCTGGCGCTGGGCGCGGTGCGGACCCAGGGGGACTCCACGCCACCGCCGGCGACACCGTAGGTGCCAGTGGCGGAAGCCCAGGAGGTGTTGAAGGTAACGAGCTGCTGGTGGTTCAGCACGTTGTAGATGGCGACCTTGCCGAAGGCGGTCACGTTCTTGCCCAGCACCTTGATGAGGGGGAAGTCGTGGGTGACAGCCAGGTCGAGGTAGGCCTGGGCGTTGTAGACGCCTGCGCCACGGGTCTGGTTCATGTACTGGGCAGCCGACGTGCCGAACTGGCTGGACAGGGTGGGACCAGCCAGGCGGGCCGGGGTGATGGAGCGGGCGTAGCTGAAGTGGGAACCGGAGTCGAAGCGATAGACCAGGCCGACCGAGGTTTTTCCATAAGCATTGGTGTAGACACGGTTGGCAGTCATGCGCATGCGGATGGGCACGTGGCCAGAGAGGTAGCCCTCAGGAGAGGCCCACTTGCCGTCATAGAGGGTCACGCCATTCTGGACGTCGAAGTTGTGGAGGCCTTCTCCACGGGCGGGGCTGCTGGTGCCTTCACCCTCGTAGTTGCCCTTCAGCTCGCTCCAGGTGATGTTGCCCAGGAAGTTCCACTGGTTGACGTTGTAGTTGCTTTCGAGCTCCAGGCCCTTGTACTTGCGGACCGCATCGGAGCTGTTGTCCCAGACGCGCACGTAGAGGGGCGCACCACCGGGGGAGGGGTTAGCCACGGTGCCCTGGTTGCCGACGCTGTAGTCGATCAGGTTCTTCCAGTTCTTGTAGACACCGGTAGCGCGGACGTAGCCGTCGCCCATGGGGCCGAAGTTGAAGCTGTAGGCATAGCTGGCCTGGATCTCATCCGTGGTGGGGGCCTTGAGCTTGGTGCTCAGCTTCACATTGAGCTTGGGGTCGTTGTAGTAGGTGATCCCGGAAGCGGTCATGTTGTAGTTGGACAGATCCTGCAGGTAGGTCAGGGTCTGGGGGCCGGCCGCGCCGATGTACTCGTAATCGATCTCAGTCGGGTTGCCCTGGCTGGTGACCGAGTTGGTGATGCCCTCGAGGACCTTGGCATTGTAACGGGCGAAGCTCACACCGAAGATGTGCTTGCTGTCGCCGTTCAGGTCGTACTTCAGGCCGAGGCGGGGCGAGATGCCGCTGGCACCAGCCGTGGAGGTGCCGGTCTCGTTCTTGGCATCGTACTTGTCGAAGCGCATGCCCAGCTGGAAGTTCCAGTGCTGGTCGAGGCTCCACTTGTCGTTGACGTAGAGGCCGTAGGAGCTGTTCTTGGCGGAGCCATTACCGCTCTGCCAAACCCACACATCCACACCATAGGCCTGGCGCGTGTTCAGGTTCAGAGCCATGACGCCGAAGGTGAGGCCCGTGGGGGACTGCTCGTTCTTCGCCTGACGCTTGCCCTGGTAGTAGTCAAGGCCCATGTCCGTCTGGTGGCTGCCAGCAGCGCTCCAGTAGAGGCTGGTCTTGATGTTCAAGGTCTGGTTGTCGCGCTCATCGCCACCATCACTGCTGCTGAAGATGCCGTTGTTGCTGTAGCCACCGACACCGTAGGTGTAGAAGGGGCTCTGGCCATTGGCGAGGCCGCCAGCGGACAGGTTCTGCTTCTTCTTGCCCACGCGCACTTCAGAGGTGAAGTTGGGGGCCCAGGTGGCGCGCCAGGCCACGTTCAGGAAGTCAGAGGTGCTCTTCTGGGGCACCAAGGAGCGGAGCTCTGCGGCGGAGTAGTTGCGGTTGGTGTCGTTGATGGTGGCGTTCACGAAGGAGCCGATGACCGTGTGGTCCTGATTCACGGCCCAGGTCAGCTTGGCCTGGCGGCGGATTTCCTTCTGGGTGGTGGTGTAGATGGCACCGAGGCCTTCGGGGCTGTTCAGGATGGTGCCGGTGGCCCAGCCACCATAGACGTCAATCTGGTTTACGCCAATGGTACCCGTGCCGGCGGAGTCGGTCTTGTAGTAGGAGGCAGCGAACCAGAGCTTGTCCTTGAGGATGGGACCGCTCACGAAGAGCGTCTTGGACTCACTCAGGGTGTTGGGGATCGCAGCCCGGGAGGCGGGGGAGGTCCAGGGCTGGGTGGCGTTCCACTGGGGGTTGGAGAGCTCCCAGCGCAGGGAGCCGGAGAACTCGTTGCTGCCAGAGCGGGTGATGGAGTTGATGACGCCGCCGTCCACATCGCCGTACTCGGCGGACATGGCACCGGTCACGACCTGGGTCTCTTCGATGGAGTCGTCAATGACGCGGACGCCGCGGTTGTTGTAGGCATTGTCAGCGATGTTCTGGCCATCCAGCAGGTAGAGGTTGCCGGAGGTCTGGGCGCCGCGGATCTGCACGCGACCACCCACGCCGGTGGTGACACCGGGGGTGAGGAGGGCAACGCCTTCCATGGTGCGGCCGTTGGGCAGCATGTCGACGGCATCCGCGCGGTAGTTGCTGGCGGTCTTGATGTCGGTCTTGTCCACGGCGGGGGCGGAGGCGATCACTTCAACAACAGCGCCGCCAGCCTTGGTCAGGGTGACCTTGGGGCTGAAGGTCTGGTCGATGCCGAGCGGCTCGGTGATCTTCCGGGTCTCCAGGCCTTCCTTGGTGTACTGGATGGTGTAGGCACCGGGAGGCAGCAGGCGGGCGACAAACTTGCCGGCGGCATCGGTGCTGTAGGTGCGGACGCCCTGCAGGGCAGGGGAGCTGAGGCGGACGACGACGCCAGCCAGGGGCGCGCCCGCGGCATCCACCACGGTGCCCGTGATGTTGGCGGTCTGGGTGCCCTGTGAGTACAGAGCCGCCCCGCCCAGGACGAGGAGGGCCGTCATGCGGCCCATGCGATTGTTCAACAGATGCATAGCATCCTCCAGAAAGTCGGGACGGAAGGGGGGTGCCCGACGAAATAAAAAATGAATCAACAATCCGGGAATTCAACAGGTTCAACGCCGCAGATGGGCGGGAAATCTGCTGATCTGGATTGAGGACAGTGAGAAAGAGCGCTTTGGAGACCAGGAGAGACTTTACCAGAATGCGAAACAATTTTTACAAAGTCCTGAAGAATTCCAGGAACCATCTGACCACCCCATGCATTTAACTGACCCTGCCGGGGGCCCCCGGGGGGGTCAGCGTTGAAGAGTTTAAGGTTGTTAATGTGATCTAGCCGCCTTTATGTCAATAGATACAGAGGTGGAATAGAAATTTTCGGGTGTCCTGCTGGGTCCCCGTGGTGGGCAAGTCATGCCTGGCCCCTCCAGGGACCCCCGGCAGTCTTGAGGAATGTTTCCGGCCTCAGGTCAGGGTTGCCAGCAGCCAGGGGGCCTGGGTCAGGGCTGCATCAGACCAGGTGAGGGTGGCCTGGTAGGCGGCCAGGGGCGGGGTGGCACCGGCCTTGGCGTGGATCTCATAGATGATGTCCCCCGCGGCCACCTGCTGCCCCACCTGGGCCCGCACCCGGATGCCCACACCCAGATCCAGGATGTCGTTCCGGTCCCGGCGCCCGGCCCCCAGGTCCATGGCCAGGATGCCCAGGGCCCGGCCATCGATGGCGGCGACAAAGCCCGCCCGGTCGGCCCGGACGGCGATGATCTGCCCGGCCTGGGGCAGACGGCTGAAGTCGTCCAGGGAAGCGGCGTCTCCGCCGTTCAGGGCCACGAAGCGGCGGAGGGTGGCCAGGGCCGAGCCATCCTTAATACTGACCTGCACCCTGGCCTGGGCACCTTCGAGGGTGGTGGCGGCCCCGCCCATGACCAGCATCTCGGCGGCCAGGCGGAAGCTCATCTGGGCCAGCTCCGTGTCCCCGTGCTCGCCGCGGAGGATCTCCACGCACTCCATGACCTCCAGGGCATTGCCGATGGCCCAGCCCAGGGGGGCGTCCATGCGGGTGATGAGCGCCCGCATCTGCATGCCATGGGCCTGGCCCACGGCCACCATGCTCTGGGCCAGGGCCGTGGCGTCCTCCAGGGTCTTCATGAAGGCCGTGGGGCCGCACTTCACATCCAGCACCAGGGCATCCGCCCCCCCGGCCAGCTTCTTGGACATGATGCTGGCCGTAATAAGGGGGATGCTCTCCACGGTGGCCGTCACGTCCCGCAGGGCATACAGCTTCTTATCGGCGGGGGCGATGTCGTCGGTCTGGGCGGAGTTGGCGAACTTGGTCTCGGCCAGGCTGCGCAGGAACTCGGCCTCGGACAGCTCAACCTTCAGGCCCGGGATGGCGGCGAACTTATCCACGGTGCCACCGGTGTGGCCCAGGCCCCGACCGCTGAACATGGGGCAGGCCACCCCGCAGGCCGCCACGATGGGCCCCAGGATGAGGGTGGTCTTGTCGCCTACGCCGCCGGTGCTGTGCTTATCCACCTTGAGGCCGGGCACCGAGGACAGATCCAGGCGCTTGCCCGAGTCCCGCATGGCCAGGGTGAGGGCCAGGGTCTCCTCAGTGGTCATGCCCCGCCAGCAGATGGCCATGAGCAGGGCGGCGCTCTGCTCGTCGGGGAGGGTGCCGGCCGCGGCCCCCTGGACCCAGAAGGCGACTTCCTCGGGCGACAGGGCTCCGCCCAGCTTCTTGGTATAGATCAGGTCGTACATCCGCATGGGATGACTCCTTGTATTTGAGACGTCAGATGCTCTGCAGCAGGCCTTCGAGGGCGGCAGCGTCACCCCGGCCCTTGAAGCGGGCCTTGTACTCGGCCAGGTCCGTCAGGGCCTGGGTCCGGTCGCCGGCCAGGCGGTTGGCGTCCATCTGGCAGGCCCAGTAGGCTTCGGCCCAGGGGGCATCGGCCGTGGCCTTGGCACGCAGGGGGTCCAGGTGACTGCGGGCTTCCTTGGCCTGGCCCAGGGCCAGGGCGCGCAGGGCCAGGCGGAGCTCGGCCCAGGGCTCATCGCCCTTGGCGGGCGCGGGGCCCTTGCCATCAAGGGTGAGGCGCCAAGTAGCCAGCTGGCCGGCGGTGGCGGCCCGGCGGGAGGAGGGGGCGGCGGCCACCAGGGCCTCCAGGCGGCTCAGGCGCTCGCGCATGCGGCGCTCCACCTCGGCGGCAGGCA